>DCUS01000034.1:1977-3247 GCA_002327885.1 Syntrophaceae bacterium UBA2208 | reverse complement strand
AAAGATATCTGCGGTGACTTCCACCTTTTCCCCGATGACCCGCTTGATGGGGAAACGGCCTCCGTCTATTTCAGGCCTGAGATTTTCGATGACGACCCGTCTCCTCCCCTCAACATCCCTCATCACCCTTCCTCCTTCTTTGACTCTCCCGCCGAGAGACTGTTTCCTAAGCCTTCTCCAGCATGGCCACCGGAAAATGGGCAAATACCTTCGCCAGAGGTAATCCTCCTGTTCCACTCCGCTCCACCCTTTCGATCGTCTCGCCGGTAAAGAGATCCCGAAAATGGTTGCCGACGATTTCCTCAGGGAGGACCAACCTGGATTCCCCCCATACCTCTGCGCCCAGAGGCGCCTCATCGATCCCTTTGATGAGAGAAGTCAAAAACCTCGGGATGACGATGAGAGCGATCTGGTCTTCTCTCTGCCTAACAAAGGCGCAAAGATGTTCCGTCTTGTCTCCCTCCCCGGCAAGGGGAATATAATGGGATTCCGTAAATAAGTGAGGGTTCTCTCTTCGGTAATTCAGGGCTTTGTAAATAAGATAGAGTTTGATCGTGCCCTCCTTCCATTCCCGCAGGAGATCCCTGACACACTCCAAAAGATTCGGACCGGCGGGTTCAATTCTCTTTTTTAAAGCGGCCAACCGCTCCTTCCTGAGTTCAAAATTGACGGGCCTCCGATTATCCGGATCCACAAGGCTGAAATCCCATATTTCCGTCCCCTGATAAAAATCAGGATTTCCGGGGGAAGTCATTTTGAGAAGGGTTTGCCCAAGAGAATTAAACATTCCGAAGTAGGCGACTTTCTTTTGGAGCACCTGAAAATCATCCATGAATAGATGACTGGAAAGAACGGCGTCGATAAATTTGAAGAGGCCCTCTTCGTAGGGAATATTGGGACTGATCCAACTGGTATGGACTTTGGCTTCCCGGGTCGCTTTCAACATATAATCACGGATGCGCTTCCCGAAAACTTCGGCTTCCCTCTCATTCAAAGGGTGATTGGGCCAGACGCCCAAGAGAGTTTGGTAGAGCAAATACTCCTCATTTCGGTCCGGAGCCCATTGCCCTTCCAGATTTGACTTTTTGCTTTTATTGATTCGGCTCCACCGGTTAAGACATTCTCTCCATTCGTCGGGAATCTCAGAGAGAACATTGAGCCTTGCCCTCACATCTTCACTTCGCTTCGTGTCATGCGTCATCGTTGTAATCATGGCATAGGGCCAGAATTTTGTTCTCTCAATGTTCATTCCATGAAAGGTATCGAGGGG
>DCUS01000034.1:1383-1959 GCA_002327885.1 Syntrophaceae bacterium UBA2208 | reverse complement strand
CCGTATCTTCGACTCCCTTGGCCATGATCGGCCCTGTCATCTGTTGAAATCTCATGACGAAGTCCAGCCACTCTTTTCGTTCCGCCTCTCCAAAATGTTCTGGATACTGGAGCAGCAGAACATTTTCTAAAAATCCAAAAACCGTTGCGCTCATGGCAGGATTTTTCCTCTTCGCCCTTGAGATGGCTTGTTCGATATAACGCCGATCCCTCTCGTTCACCCCCTGGTCCGAGGCATAGGTTCGATAAACAGGAAAATTGGCGATCACTTCGATCATGGCCGTCGAGAGGTTATTGAGGGTGAAATCCCTTGTCTGGCGGTCCTTTTCTGAGATACGATTGAGAATATGCCCGAGCATATGGATCTCACTCGGCATGGAGGTCTGCATGATTAATTTCTTCTTATCATAAAGGAGATCTTGGACATCCACTTTTGACCGGATGAACCTCCTGTAGATTTCATCGAAAGATTTATCATTCCGCATTTCGACAAAAATACCGTTCACAGAATTTAGAAAGACGTAGCCCGTTGTGCTGAAGATCGGCCAGTCCTCCGGCATTCGCTCGCTTTTTATTA
>DCUS01000034.1:0-1336 GCA_002327885.1 Syntrophaceae bacterium UBA2208 | reverse complement strand
CCGAAGACAGAACTGGATGAAACAGTTCCTTTGCAATCGATAAAAGTATTCGGCAGGATGATAGAGACCATCCGGATGATCCACCCTTAATCCTGTCACCGTTCCTTGCCGGATCAAGTTCAAAACGAGCCGGTGGGTTTCCTCGAAAACACGGAGGTCCTCCATCCGGATGGCGCCCAATTCGTTAATGTCGAAAAAACGCCTGTAGTTGATCTCCTCGGTGGCCACCTGCCAGTGAGAGAGACGGTAAACCTGTTCATTGAGCAGGTCGTCCAGGAGGTCGAAGCTTCTTGGATCCCCTAAATCGCCATTGAATCTTTTTAAATTTTTTTCAATAAAGGACCGGACCTCTTTGCTTTCGTGATAAAGATCCCCCAGTCTTTTTTTGATGATCTCTTTCTCCCTGCGCCGTTCAAGGATTTTTTCCCGGTCCTTTTCGGTGCGAACCGGGAGATGGGCGAGGGCAGTGATGATGCTGAGAAGTTCCTGCAGATGCGGAGCGTCACTGCCCATCTCCTTCTCCAATTCATCGATGCGGTATTCTAATATTTTCCTGTAGGAAATGGGCGCCACAGGAAATTTTCGTTCATGATAGTGGATGAAAAAGGCTCCTTCTTCAAGGATCAATTTTAATTCCTGATTTTCAAGCACACGGCCATATTGGCCTCCCAATACCGGAAGGAGGACTTTATTTTCAAGTTCATCTTTTAAGGGTTTCCAATCGATATCAAAAAAATCTGCATAGATGGAGCTCGGTCCGTTTTCGAGTACATCCATCCACCAGAGGTTGTCGTCTTCCGCAATGCACATGTGATTGGGCACAATATCGAGGATCTGCCCCATTTCATACTTTTTTAGTTCCTCTGCGAACTCATGATATTCCCTTTCTGTCCCAATCTCCGGATTGATTTGATGGTGGTCTAAAATATCATATCCATGGGGGCTTCCTTTTTTGGCCTTCAAATAGGGGGAGGCATAGAGGTCGGATATCCCCAACTCATGAAGGTAGGGAACAATCGATTTCGCATCTGAAAACTTAAATTGGTGATTAAACTGGAGCCGATAAGTCGCAATGGGTATTCTTCTGTAATCTTGGAGACTCTCCCTCACGTTATTAAAAATCTCCCCGACGTTTTCCTGTTCCATAGGTGGAGTTTATTCCAATCCTTTCCAACGCCCCAGCAGAAATTGAGAGAAAATGAAATGGCCTGCTTTTATATAATCCCTCTTCCTATTTGAAAAGGGAAGGATGGAAAAAAATAGGTTCACCCTTTGTCTCTTTATAAAGGTTCCCGACCCATTCAACAAGATTTTTTTTTGCGACAACAGGGTTAAG
>DCUS01000120.1 GCA_002327885.1 Syntrophaceae bacterium UBA2208 | reverse complement strand
TTGGATGGTTGAACGATTCATGATTCTGGTCACCAACGATGATGGGATTCATTCAAAAGGTATTATCGTGTTGGCAAAAGTTCTCCAGGAGATCGGGGAGGTTTTTGTGGTCGCCCCAGACAGGGAGAAGAGCACCGTTGCCCATTCTCTCACCCTTCACCGTCCGCTCCGAGTGGAAAAGATTAAAAAGAATTTTTATGCGGTGGATGGAACCCCGGCCGATTGTGTTCATCTCGGAGTGAATAGCATTCTTTCCGAAAGGCCCCGATTGATCGTCTCGGGGATTAACAAAGGTGGAAATTTAGGGGATGATATTACTTATTCCGGAACCGTTTCTGCGGCCTTTGAGGGGACATTGTTAGGCATCCCTGCTTTTGCTATCTCCCTGGTTTCCAGAAGCCATTTTAAATTCGGTGGGGCTGCTCAGTTTGCCCTTCGAGTGGCCCGGTATATTATCAAAAGGGGGCTTCCAAAGGATACCTTCCTGAATATCAACGTTCCTAACTTGGATGAGAAAGAACTTAAATCCTATAAGATCACACAACAGGGAAAGTGGATCCATAATGGAACGGGAGTAGTTGAGAAAGTGGATCCTCGGGGGAGAAAGTACTATTGGATCGGGGGAGGACAGTTCTTCTTTGGTCAAAAGAGGAATACGGATATGTTGGCCGTGTCAAAATCTCATATTTCTATTACTCCACTCAAACTCGATTTGACAAATTATTCTTCCATCCGAGAGTTAAAAACGTGGAAGATTTGAGCCTAAAGCTTAGGAAAAAATGAAATAATGCCTGCCCGCCGGTAGGCAGGGAATGGTGGAATGATGGGTTTAAAAAATAAAGAAAAATCTTTTTTCTTTTGGACCCCAGTATTCCAATATTCCATTGTTCCAATATTCCAACATCATTAGGAGGAAAGCTATGAAGACTACACTCAGTATCATTAAAGCCGACATTGGCAGTATCGGGGGGCACATTCGACCCAGCGAGAAATTGATTGCGGAGGTTAGGAATTATGTGGCCCAAAAAGGCAAAGTGATCATCACTGATTTTTTCATCAGTCATACGGGAGATGATATTGCTATTCTTTTCTCCCACAAACTGGGAAAGGGGAATGAGAAAGTCCACAAATTAGCCTGGGATGCCTTTGTGGCCGGGACAAAAGTGGCAAAAGAGCAGGGGCTTTACGGGGCCGGTCAGGACCTGTTGAAAGACTCCTTCTCAGGAAATGTAAGGGGGATGGGTCCGGCCGTGGCAGAGATGGAATTTGAAGAGAGACCGAATGAACCCTTCCTCTTTTTTGCAGCGGATAAAACCGATCCCGGAGCCTACAATCTTCCTCTTTATTTAGCTTTTACAGATCCCATGTATAATGCGGGATTGATGCTCAGCCCTTCGATGAATAAGGGGTTTCGGTTCGTCATCATGGATGTTAATTATACCGAAGGTGATCGGGTCATTGAGTTAAATGCCCCTGAGGAGATCTACGACATTGCTGCTCTTTTGAGGGATAATCAGCGCTTTGTGGTCGAGTCCATCTATTCCAGAAACAACGGGGATATTGCCGCTTCAGTGAGCACGACTCGACTTCACAATATCGCGGGGAAATATACAGGAAAAGACGATCCCGTCATGCTGGTCAGGGTTCAAGGTGCATTTCCTGCAACAGGAGAGGTGCTTGCTCCCTTCAATATTGGCCATTATGTTGCGGGATTTATGAGGGGAAGCCACACCGGGCCGTTAATGCCTGTCCGATTCAATTCGCCGATCTCTTACTTCGATGGACCTCCTGTTGTCGCTTGTCATGCCTTCTGTGTCCATAAAGGGAAATTGACCGAACCAGCCGATGCTTTTGATCATCCCTATTGGGATTGGGTGAGAAATAAAGTTTCTCAGAAAGCGACAGAAATTCGACAGCAGGGTTTTTCCGGGGTAGCGATGTTGCCCTACGGTGAACTGGAATATGGCGGAATCGTAGAGAAGATGGGCATGCTGGAAAAAAAGTTCAAAGTGAAAAAGTAGCCTTATTACGCACAAACCATCAAAATAATCCTTGGTTTTTGGCTGGGGCGAGGAAGCCAGTTTGGGGAATGTCATAGGCCTCAAGAACCATGGGCTGACCTAACTGACAAACTGACCTCTTTGCCCCACCCCTTAGAAGGCGTGAAAAGAATAATTCCATTAACCTTCGTCCCGAAAGGACGAGTGGATTTTCAAAGCCTTAGAATGCGCTCGTTGAGGTTAAAGTTAATTTGCTTCTGTAGTTAAGATTTTTGTTTATGAAGGGTTATGACACAGTGGTTCAATTTCTAAAGGTTGCGCGCTAAGGCTTTTCCAACCCACCCGTCCTTCCGGATTCGTCTATGTATTCTATTTTTCACGCCTTCTAAAACGGGAAAGACCTTTATCTTCTTAGTAAAAAACTCTATGCCAAAGCGTGTTTATATTGAGACTTATGGTTGTCAGATGAACGAACATGACACGGAGCGGATCCTTCGCCTCTTAGAAGAAGCTGATTATCTTGAAACAAGGGATGCCAGAGATGCTGATTTTGTCCTGATCAACACCTGTAGCGTTCGGGAGAAACCGGAGCATAAAGTCTATAGCGCTTTGGGAAGGTATAAATGGTTGAAAGAGGGGAGGGGAACAGTGATCGGAGTGGCTGGGTGCGTTGCCCAGCAGGAAGGGAATAAGCTTTTAGATCGGATTCCTTACCTGGACATGGTTATCGGGACTCAGGCCATCCCCATACTGCCACAGTTACTGCAAAAGGTAGAAGTTTCGGGAGAAAGGGTTTGTGAGATAAGCCTGGATCAAGATGGAAAATATTTGAAAGCGGTTCTTCCTAAAAAGCCATTAGAAGAGGTGAAGTCCTATGTGACGATCATGCAAGGGTGCGACCATTTCTGTTCCTTCTGTATCGTCCCCTATGTGAGGGGAAGGGAGAAGAGCCGGCCGAGCAAAGAGATCATTGAGGAGGTCAGGCATCTGGCTGCGGGGGGCGTGAAAGAAGTTTGCCTCCTCGGACAGAATGTGAATAGTTACGGGAAAGGATTGGAGGAGGAGATAAATTTTTCTCAACTGCTTGAGTGTATCAACTCCATAGAAGGGGTCGAAAGAATTCGGTTCACCACCTCCCACCCGAAAGATTTATCTGAAGAATTGATTCAGTCTTTTTCAAAGCTAAAAAAGCTCTGTGAACATATGCATCTTCCATTTCAATCGGGTTCGAATAAGGTTTTAAAAGCCATGCACCGGGGATATACGAAAGAATCCTATATTGAAAAAATAGACCGCCTGAGAGAAAGATGTCCTTCCATTGCCTTGACAGCAGATGTGATTGTCGGATTTCCGGGTGAAGAAGAGCAAGACTTCAAAGCGACCCTCGATCTCATGGAAAAAGTTCAATTTGATGATCTCTTCTCTTTTAAATATTCACCGAGAAAAGGGACCCGGGCGGCCCAATTAGAGGACAGGGTTGAAGAAAAAGTAAAACAGGAGCGTCTCTCCATCCTTCAGGAAATTCAAAAACATTTCACTTATCGAAAAAATCAGGCATCGGGAGGTCACGTGGAAGAGGTGTTAGTGGAGGGACGGAGCAAACAGGACAATCAAGATGTGACCGGGAGGACCCGATCCAATAAGATCGTTAACTTTGCAGGGGATTTAGAATTAGTAGGAAAGTTAGTCCCGGTAAAAATTACGAAAGGTTACCCGCACTCACTGCGGGGTGAAATTCTTTCAACTCATCACCCTTCAACCTGCAACCTGCGATCGGCAATCCACAATCAATAGAAATCTTACTTCCATTGTCTCCGCTAAATCATCTAATAAATGGTGCCAGAAGAAGGCCTGAAGGAGTATATCCCGGCGACGGATAAAAATATACATCATAGAGGCAGGGTCATTTCTGACCCCGCCTCCACGCCTTTTGTTTAATGGGGGAAGAATTTTCAATTCCCTAATATTGCTTTCAGGTCTGCCTCCGGGGTGGTAATGGGCTTGATATCAAACGTCTTTACCAAGGTATTCAATACAGAGGGGGAAATGAAAGCCGGAAGACTCGGCCCCAAGCGAATATTCTTGATTCCCAGATACAAAAGCGTCAATAAAATAACAACCGCTTTCTGCTCATACCAAGATAGAACGAAGGAAAGAGGGAGTTCATTCACCCCCACATTGAACGCTTTGGATAAGGCGATGGCCACCTGAATAGCCGAATAAGCATCATTACATTGGCCCATATCCAAAAGCCGAGGGATTCCTCCAATCTCACCCAGGTCCTTATCGAAGAAGCGAAACTTTCCGCAGGCAAGGGTTAGGACCACAGCGTCCTTGGGGACCTTTTCTACAAATTCCGTATAATAATTTCTCCCCGGTTTCGCCCCGTCACATCCGGCAACCAGAAAGAAGTGACGGATGGCTTTCCCTTTCACCGCATCAATCACCTTATCGGCAATACTCAAAAGAGTATTATGAGCAAACCCCACCATGACCGAACGGCCATTCTCGTCTGCCAAAAAGCCAGGTAACTCTAAAGCCCTGTTAATGACAGGAGCAAAATTCCGATCGGAAACATGCGGAATCCCGGGCCATCCAACCGTTCCACAGGTAAAGATATTATTCTTATAAGAATCTTTTGGCCTCTGAATACAATTTGTAGTCATTAAAATAGCACCGGGAAATTTTTCGAATTCCCGGGCTTGGTTCTGCCAGGCCGTTCCATAGTGACCATAAAAATGAGAATATTTCTTCAATCCCGGATAGCCTTGGGCGGGAAGCATTTCCCCATGGGTATATACATAGATTCCTTTGCCTTCCGATTGCCTGAGGATTTCTTCCAGGTCTTTCAAGTCATGCCCTGAAACGAGAATGGCTTTCCCCTTTTTCGATCCTAATGAAACTTTGGTGGGTACGGGATGGCCATAGGCTTCCGTATTTCCGGAATCAAGGAGCTCCATTGTCCGGAGATTGATTTCCCCGCATTTGAGAACCAATTTGATCCAATCATCCAGACTTAGATCTTTTCTTAACATGGAGGCCAACCCCTCATGAATGAACGCAAAAACCGCATCGTCCTCTTTCCCTAAAATTAAGGCGTGGTCCGCATAGGCCGCGACTCCTTTTATTCCAAAAAGTAAAGTATGCTGGAGAGAAAGAATGTCTGGGTGAATGCTGGGATCGAATTTCAACCCTGCTTTTTCACCCTGAGCAATGAGACCCTCCAGAGTTTTCTCTGGCTTGAAAGTGGCTGGTTCCTCTGTAAAACTGACCTGGCCGCCAGCATCCCGGACTCTTTTTTTAAGGTTGTCTCTCATCTCCGCACAGCGGTGGATCCCCTTCACAAAATACGATGGATCAAAATTTACATTCGTGAGAGTTGAAAAAAGGGCTTCACAGGTAAAGAGATTGACGTCCCGATCTTTAATTCCAACCCGACGGCCTTCCACCGCATACTGGGATAGCCCCTTTAAGGCATAAATAAGAAGGTCTTGAAGAATGGCCACTTCAGGTTCTTTACCACAAACTCCCATCCTGGTACATCCTTCTCCCTTAGCCGTTTGCTCACACTGATAACAAAACATGTCCTGTTTTCCCATACCCTTTCCTCCTTGGTTTATTTGTTAATATTTAACTCCCAATATATTTCCAAAAGTCTGCTTTTACTTTGACTTAAGTCAAAAGATTTGTTTTTTTCCAGTCTCTCATCATTTTCAATTTCGGGAGGAAGTCGCCTGCCTGACGATAGGGAAGGAATCGGGGATGATAACCGTTGCAAAAAAGATCCAATTTATGATTTTTAATCTGAGAGGCTATTAGATTTGGAACTTCGAACTCAACACTTCAATTATGTGTGTTTCATGACAATGCTGGAGATGATGTTGGCGGCTTCGTCTCCCCGGTCGGCGGCATTGCTGAGGTGGCGATAAATCTCGCGCATCTTGAGCATGTAGATCGTATCCGTTCCCTTAAAGAGATCCGCCAGCGCTAAATGGTAGGCCTTCTCCATCTGGTTTTCATAAGATTTTGCTTTGAGGGCATGCTCAGAGGCGATCTTGGGGTAATTTTTCAAGATTTTGACTGCATCGTTCAATTCTCGGGCTGCTTTTCGTAAGATGTTGATCATCTCCTTAATATGTTCATCTCCCTTCACCTCATAAATTTCCATTTCGTCCACCGTGGTGTTCGCATAGTCCACCACATCATCAATAGCCCGAGAAAGGGCATAGATATCTTCCCGATCCAGGGGGGTGACAAAGGTTTGGTCCAGTTCTTCGATGAGGATTCGTCTCAGCTCATCGGCTTCCCTTTCCACATGTCGCACGAGATTTGCTTTTTCCTTCGTCCCGTTTTCCGCAAAACTCCAGAGGGCCTCCAGACCCTCTACGGTTTTCAAAGACTGACGGGCAAGGATTTCAAAAAAACGGCTTTCACCATTGGGAAAAGGCCTCTTCTTTTTAAAACCGAAGACCATAATCACTCTCCCTTTTTTAGCTAACTACCTATATAGACAGGTATACACGAAAATAACCGTTTTGTCAACACGATTATTTAANNTTTAAGAGATCAAGCGGAGAAGTTCCTTTGGGTCTTCGATCACTAAATCGGCACCGGCTTTGATCAAAGATTCTCTTGCTGTTTTTTTGTTGCGTTCATCACTGAGAAAACCGATGGCGAGTATGTTCAGATCTTTTTTTGCCCTTTGGGCGGCCAACATATCGTCAACCACATCCCCGACATACCCACAGATGGAGTGAGAAATACCGATTTCCCGGATGGCTCTTAAGATCGAATAAGGGTGAGGTTTTGAGCGTTTTCTTTTCTTCCCTGTTAAACGATAAATGCGATTCTCCTCCTCCTCGCATTCATCCAGCGTCACCAAACTTTTGAAATAAGGGAGAAGGCGAAACCGCTTCAGGGCGAGTTCCGCTTCAAATCTGGGACGACCGCTGGCGATCCCCATGAAGACTTTTCTCCTGAGAGTGGCCAGAATCTTTTTTGGGATGATCATTTGTTCCTGACGATAAAGACCTTTTTCTCTATTAAAGAAATGGGGGAGATCATAATGGGAAGAAAATTTTCCCCCTAAGTAAACTTCCTGGAAAATTCGCTTGATCAAATTCTCCTTATTCATGTCTCCGGATCGATAAACCCAACCCTCCCGGGAAGTTCCCAATACCCGGAGAACGCCTCTCAACCCCCCTCCTGCCGATTTCACCTTTTCCAGGAAAGAAAGGAGATGCTTCTTTCTTATTCGAATGGCGTTCTTATGGTGAGACACAAAGGATATATTTTTGAGATGACGCACGTTCTCCTGGATAGAAGAAAATCTTTTTTGTTTTTGGAGAGGTGGAATCTTTGAAATGGAGAGAAGGTAGAGGAGGAGTCCTGAAGTCAAATCCCAGTCATTGTTAAATCCTCCCGCTGATTTAAAAAGAGAGATTTCCTCATCCGAAATCCAATCCTCCCTGTTTCTTTCAAATCCGAGGCAGGTTTCGAGATAGATTTGGATGGTTCGATGAATGGTTTTGCGATAAGACCTTGAGACGTCAATCAGAACCCCATCCATATCCAAAATAAGAACATCCATCACCTTATCCCTTTTTGATCTCTTCGAGCACTGTCTGAACAAGGCTTTCTACATCCAATCCCTGCATCCGATAGAGGTCATCCGGTTTTCCGGAACTTCCATACTGAGTAATTCCCATTTTTCGAAAATGAATGGGTAACCCATGCTCTGCGATCACGTTGGCAACAAGGCTTCCGAGCCCCGTATGAATCTGATGGTCCTCGTAGGTGATGATCGTTCCCGTGTGAGCCGCCTTAAGGATGGCTTCAACGTCTAAATCGCTCAGACAGGAGAAGTTTAAGACCTGAACGTGGATCCCTTTCTCCTTTAGTTTCTGCCAGGCCTGAACCGCTCTATACACCATTCCTCCTGTGGTGATGATGGCTGCCTCCTTGCCGTTTCGGACCAGGTCAGCCTTTCCGTACCGAAACTCATAAGGATGGCCNNAAATTTCCTTGGGTTTGGGCGACATATCGTATGATGCGATCGGTTTGGTTGGGATCTGCCGGAAGAATGATTTTGTATCCAAAGAGATTTTTCATCACTCCGATGTAGTCAATGCACTGGTGCGTTTTTCCATCTTCGCCCACATCCATTCCGTTATGGGTGCAGATCAGTTTAAGGTTTGTCTCATTGATGTCATTCAGGCGGTGCTGATTATACGTCTCATCCACGCCGAAGACTCCGAAGTCAGCAAAGAAAGAGAGAAGGCTGAGGGTAGAAATTGATCCAGCAATGGTGGCGGTATTATGTTCCTGGATCCCTCCCTGGAAGAAATGGTTCGGAAATTGTTTGGCAAACCCGTTTGTTTTAACAGAGGAGGCTAAATCACAATCGAAAACCGCCATGGGGAGAGAGGAATCCTCCTGAAGGTTGGATTTAGCAATATCCACCAAGGCATTTCCAAAAGCGCTCCGATTATCCAGTTTTTGATCTTTTTCATAATTTCTTGGATTTCCGATCTGGATGGAAAGGGTCTCTCTGGGATATTTTCTCCCTGAAAATGGGAGAACCCCCTTTTCCCGAATTTGGCGGTAGCGGTCCAAATCCTCTTCCACTCCCAATTCCTGAATGGCTTTCTTATATTCCTCCAGGGTGAGAGCCCTTCCGTGAAATTCTTCTTTTCCTTCCATAAAAGAAACTCCCTTTCCCATGGTGGTGTGGGCAATAATCACAGTGGGGTGTTTGGAGTGTGTGGCTTTTCTGAATGCAGAATAGATTTCTTGAAATTGGTGACCATCGACTTCCAGAACCTGCCATCCGTCGGATTCAAAATTTTTTGAGATATTCTGGGGCATGATCTCCGGCGTGATTCCGCTGATCTGCCTCAAGTTGTAGTCGATGATCACCGTAAGATTGTCGAGGCCATATTTTATGGCAAACCGACGAGCCTCGGAGATCTGCCCTTTCTGCTGTTCTCCGCAACCCATGGTGACAAAAACATGAAATCCTTTTTTTAATATTTTGGATCCCAAAGCAAAACCACATCCCGCCGACAATCCCTGGCCCAAATTACCGGTATTCCACTCCACTCCCGGGACTCCTTTCTCCACATGGCCTTCAAAGGGACTTCCTGCCTGACGAAAGGTGGCAATCGCTGCCTCGATGGGGAAGAAGCCTATTCGTCCGAGGGCCGCATAAACGCCCGGGGAGGTATGACCATGGCTGATGACAATCCGATCCCGATTTGGGTCGGAGGAAGACTTGGGATCCACATTGGCGTATGAATAGAGGACCAGATAAAAATCAATGGAGGACATCGACCCTCCAGGATGTCCGGAAACGGCAAGGGTGGTCATCTTCAAGATATCCCCTCTGGCCAATCTCGCCATTTCAGAAAGCCTCTGAATAGACCCTTGATCCAGTTGTTCAGCATGGAATCGTTTTTCAGTCATTTTCTACCTCCGATATAATAAAAACAAGCATAGGGCATGGAGCATAGAGCATAGTGAGAAAACAAATTCACCTATCCTATTTTAAGAGCAAGATAGTCATAGCATATCCGATGGTTCTTTGGAAAGAGGATATTAAACCAATTTTATAAATGTGGGGTTGACATGAAGGAAGGCTATGGTATTTATTATCCATGGAGGGACATTCAAAGTGATCGGGGTGAAATATAAAGATAAAAACATTCCCTGCCGGTTGATCATCTTTGACAAAGACGGAACCTTAATTGATTTTACTGCGACATGGGTTCCACTCATTCGAAAACGGGTCGTCTTCGTTTTAAAAAGACTGGGAGGAAATAAAGAGTTGGAAGCCTTCTTATTAAAATCCTGGGGGATTGACCCCTTGACCGGAAAGGTGGACCCAAGAGGGCCTTGTCCCGTATCGCCGAGATCAGATGAGATCATCATTGGTACGATGGCTCTTTATCAGCATGGATTTCCATGGGATGAATCGAAATGGTTGGTCGCTCAAGCTTTTGATGAAGCGGATGGAGATGGGGATTGGCGAGAGAGGGCTGTCCCCATCGAGGGGATTCAAACTTTTCTTTCCCGATTAAAAAGAGACGGAGTCGCTACTGCCCTGGCAACCAATGATGAACGGAAAGATACGGAGGCTATCCTTTCTCATCTTGGCATGGATGGTTTTTTTGATGTCATCCTTTGTGCTGGAGACGTCGAGCCGCCCAAACCTCATCCCGAAACCATCTTAACCATCTGCCGGAGATTATCTGTTCCAACCCGTGAAACGGTAATGGTAGGGGATTCGGTAACGGATATGATGATGGGAAAGAGAGCAGGAGTGGGGTTGACCATCGGGATTCTTGAAGGCGGGGTGACGCCGAGAGAGGAACTGGAAAAAGTAGCCGACCTCGTGATCCATTCCATTCAGGAGTTAAAATTCTGTAAATTTTAGTTTGCAGAAGTTAAAGGTTGGGCATGGATGGCCCCATGGATCCAATCGGTATAGAAATTCTGGATGCCTCAAAAGAATTGCTCATGGCTAACCACCAGGAAAACATTTCATTGAAGGAATTATTTTTCACTCAATTGGGGGAATAGTCTTCTAACGGAAAGGGGCGAATCGACTCATTGGTAATTTGATTTTATTGGAGTAATGCAGATGGTAATCAATAAAGTGAAAAAAGTGAAATTACATATTCTATTTCAAATTTAGCTATGATATATTTGTAAATATACTTAAAAAGACTTGGACCCAGGTTCACAAAAGCTATTCAATCCCGATTATTTATTTTATCGGGTCATTGGGAATACAGACAAAATTAAAGAAGGAGGGAAAATAAAAATGGTTAAGAAGCTTATTGTATCGGCGATTTTCTTTGTGGCTCTGAGTTTTGCAGGGGGAGGATGTTTGCCGCCCCCACATTATGGTGTAATGTACAGAGGTCTATACTATGATGGACCTTACAGAATCAGTGGGGGCACGTACTACTACTATAATGGGGGGTTTTATATTCATGATGGTGGTGCATACCGTTTTCATCATCATACTCAACAAGACAAGCGAGGACATTACGACAAACGCTACCAAAAAAATCATGAAAAGTATCGTCGCAAACATCCTGACCAACGGGACCAACATCGGGGGCATCCCGAGCAATCCCCAAGACATGAAGATAGGAGGTAATGTGACATAAAACCAATTCTGAAGCGTGCCTTTATAACCTAAAGCGGGATAAGGCTGAAGTGGTGACGACACTCAACCGATATTTGTGGAATCCTCTACGGCGGCAGTTGAATAAAAGATCTAAATAATACGTCAAAAGTGTTATAATATGGCGAGGTGACCAAACCAGGTGGTGTAGGATTTTAAAAATGCACGGGACAGAGGGTCATTTTATTAAAATAGGAGGCAACAAAATGAGAAAGCTACTTTTTGGAACAATGCTTTTGGCGTTGGCAATTGTCGTTCCTATTCCAACGATGGCACAGGTAGATATACGCATTAGTATTCCTCTGCCTCCGCCCATCGTATTTCCCGCGCCACCAGAGGTGATAGTGATCCCTGATACGTATGTCTACGTTGTACCTGACATTGACGTAGACATCTTTTTCTGGGAGGGTTGGTGGTGGCGTCTATGGGAAGGGCGCTGGTATCGCTCACGTTATTATGATCGGGGTTGGGTTTATTATAGATATATCCCATATTTTTATTATGATATAGACTTTGGTTGGAGAAGATACTACAGAGATCGTAATTGGCATGGGCATCGTTGGGACTACCGACGGATTCCTTATCAACAACTTCAGCAAAACTGGAGAAGCTGGCAGAATAATCGATATTGGGAAAGAGAAAGAAAATGGAATGTCGAGAGATATCAACCCCCTCCACCACAACGGAGACAGGAATTGAGACGGCAAAGACAGAATGAATATGGACGGAGACCTGACGTCCGGAAACATGAACAATGGAAAAGGGAACAACCAAGACAACCTCAGATTCAGAAACCTCAAGGTCAGCAACCAAGACAACCGCAGGCTCAGAAACCACAACACTCTCAGCCTCGACAGGGAAAACCTGAAAGAGGGGAGGTAGAAAAACAGGATAGAAAGTAGGATGACAAGAAGTTTAAAAACGTTGCCATCTATTATATTTATCGAGTAAAACAAGAAAACCATAATCCCCGACATTCAGGATTATTTTGGAATGGAGGGTAGTAGGATTTAGAAAGAATAATCAAGGGGGATAAGGGACAACTGCTTTTTTTGTTTGTTTTTTTTCGGTAATTATCATTGCAAAGATTAGCTTGCGACTCCAGGTTTGGTGGACTA
This sequence comes from Syntrophaceae bacterium UBA2208, assembly GCA_002327885.1. GTDB lineage: Bacteria > Desulfobacterota > BSN033 > BSN033 > UBA1163 > UBA1163. The sequence goes on along the minus strand of DCUS01000120.1, from coordinate 864 downwards.
AACAACTCCATTTCCACCTCTTCCTTCCAGAAGTCGTGATTTTTGGAAATCCTTCTTCCATGCAATCTTTCATTTGTAACCAATAATTCATGGTTATTTTCAATAGGTAGAGTTTGTCCGAATTGACTGACCCAAAGAACGTGTGCCTACTCAAATTCTCTGCTCTGTTTTCCAAGGAGCGAGGGTGACAGCCATGCGCTGGAGAAAGACATTGAAGAAGATGCCCAGCAGGGCGGTCATGACCAGACTGACATAGAGTTCCTCCGTACGGAGGGTCTGCCAGGCTAACCAGATCATGGCCCCTAACCCTTTCTGAGCGGAGACCAGCTCCACGGCAATGGAGACGAGGAGCGCGAGATTAAGGGACAGACGCAAACCGGTTAGGATCAACGGGAGACTTCCGGGAAAGATGACATGAGTAAATATTTGGGTGAGATTGGCGCCGTAATTTTTGGCCACTTCAAAATGAATCGGGCTGATCTGTTGAACCCCGGCGGCGGTATTGATCAGCAAGGGAAAGAAGGTTGCCAGAGCGATCACAATGACTTTGGAAGATTCACCAATCCCGAAGATGATCATGATCAGCGGAAGGATAGCGATCTTGGGGAGAGGATGCGTGGCGGCAACGAAAGGGTTGATGAGCCGATAGAGTCGGGGAGACCAGCCCATGGCCAATCCCAGGATGAGACCGGGCACTCCTCCTAAGACCAGACCGAGAAAGACACGCCATAAGGTAATTCCGGTATTGTCCACCAGTTTATGATTGAGGATGAGCTTGATAAGGGTTGAGAGGATGACCGAGGGGGGCGGGAAAAAAAGGGAAGAGAGCCAGCCCAAAGAGACGCTCAATTCCCAGGCGATGGC
>DCUS01000134.1:15050-26499 GCA_002327885.1 Syntrophaceae bacterium UBA2208 | reverse complement strand
AGCCAATTGGGTTGATTGGCGATGATCCCTGCGGGCATCCCGTTGTACCGGGCAAAGCCGACAACGATGTTCTTAGCCCAATCCTTCTGAACTTCAAGAAAATAACCGTTATCCACCGTCGGCAAGATTACTTTTCTCATGTCATAGGCTTTTTTGGAATCTTCCGGTACGGCGGTCTTTAACGATTCGTCCATTCGATTGGGATCATCCGCACATTCAATGATCGGCGGCTTCTCCCGATTATTCTGCGGGAAAAATCGGAGCAACTCCTTGATGATGCGAATCGTATCCTCATCATTCTCTCCGGCAAAATGGGCCACTCCACTTTTTTCCATATGGACCCTCGCTCCACCCAACAGCTCTGAGGTGATGGGTTTTCCATCCGCCGTCTCTGTCTTGCCGATGGCTGCCCGGATGACATCCGGTCCGGTGATATGCAGGTAGCTTGTTTTCTTAGTCATTAGAATGAAATCGGTCATGGCCGGTGAATAAACCGCTCCTCCTGCGCAGGGGCCCATGATGGCAGAGATCTGTGGGACGACACCAGAGGCAAGGACATTCCTCAGAAAGATGAAGGCATAACCGGCCAGACTCTCTACCCCCTCTTGAATCCTTGCCCCTCCGGAATCGTTTAAGCCGATGACGGGAGCTCCTGTCTTCATAGCAAGATCCATCACTTTACAAATTTTATCGGCAAAAGCCATTCCCAGAGCGCCCCCGAATACAGTGAAATCTTGAGAAAATACATAGACCAGACGGCCTTCGATCTTTCCATAACCCGTCACCACGCCATCCCCGAAAAACTTTTTTTTCTCCATGCCAAAATCAGTACAGCGATGGGTGACAAAACGGTCCAGTTCAACAAAAGTTCCAGGATCGAAGAGAAGATCAATTCTTTCACGGGCCGTCAGTTTTCCGTCCTTATGCTGTTTATCGATTCTTTCCTGACCACCTCCCAACGAGGCTTCCGCTCTTCTCTTTTCTAATTCCTTTCTGATGGCTTCAATGGATCTCATCAAGGACTTCCCCCCTCCTTATTAGATTGACCTTTTTGGATATTCGTGCAAAGGTCAACGAGTTCGCTTGCCATTATTCTTTCCGCCACGGAGTAAGGGTCTGTCCGGCGGTTCATCAGGTCGTCGATGATCTTTTCCCACCGTCCCTCTTTCTCCATCTTTTCAATAAAATGGGCCATGACTTCACTTTCAAGAATTTCTAAGAAGGTTGTCTTTGTTCTCTCTCTCAGCTTTTTTTCCAATTCCGGGTTCTGCTCCAGTGCCTGTTTATGGCGATAGATTCCATAAACCAGTTCAAAAATCCCTTTCCCTAAAGTCGCCTCCGTTTTAAAAATGAGAGGTTCCCAACCGTTTTCTCTTCTCCGGCCCATTTCGAGAACCATTCGAAGGTCTCTTTCCATTTTGTCTGCCCCTTCCCGATCAGCTTTGTTGATGACGAAGAGGTCTCCGATTTCTATGATTCCTGCTTTGATGGCCTGGATGTCATCTCCTAATCCAGGGACGAGGATGACGATAGAGGTATGGGCTGTGTTGACGATCTCCACTTCGTCCTGCCCCACGCCTACGGTTTCAACTAAGATGATGTCCTTTCCCATCGCATCCATGACATTAATAATATCTTGAGTGGAACGGGAGAGACCTCCCAAGCATCCTCGTGTCGCTAAGGATCGGATAAAGACTCCTTCATCCGTGGCATGGCGCTGCATCCGAATACGGTCTCCTAAGATCGCTCCTCCTGTAAAGGGGCTGGTGGGATCGACGGCGACAATCCCAACACTCTTTCCTTCCTTCCGGAAGATATCGACCATCTTATCCACAATCGTGGACTTACCGGCACCCGGAGGGCCAGTAATTCCAATGATATAGGCCCTCCCTGTTTTAGGATAAAGTTCTTTCAGGGGTTCCAGGGCGCTGGGCATGCGGTCGTCAATATCCCTCATCAGCCGTGAAGCAGCCCGAATATCCCCCTCCAAAATCCGTTTGGCCAGATTCTTGTTCATAGTTCCAAAAACATAACAAAATTGGGGAGAAGAGGCAATAGATAAATAAAGAGTGTAGAGTTTAAGAGTTATGAGATAAGAGTTTAAAATTGGAATTCATCAATGATCACTCATAACTCTCAACTCAAGTTTTACAGGGCCCTTCCTGGAACCCCGATGTGACGGGCAATGACAATCCTTTGGACTTCTGATGTCCCTTCACCGATGTCCAGGAGTTTCTGATTCCGATAATGGCGCTCGACGGCATATTCCTTCATCAGGCCATATCCGCCATGTAGCTGAACGGCCTGGTTCGCCACTCGGTGATACATCTCGGAACAGAACATTTTTGCCATCGCCGATTCTTTGGAGAAAGGCCGGTGTTGCTCGCACAGCCAGCATGCCTTATAAAGCAATAGCCTTGCCAATTCAATCTCTGTCGCCATGTCTGCCAACTTAAAGGCATTAACCTGAAACGTACCGATCGCCCTACCAAATTGCTCACGCTCACTTGAATATTTCAGTGCCAATTCAAATGCGCCCTGGGCCCCCCCCAAACCCATGGCCCCTATACTCAGTCTTCCTCCATCGAGAGTGGCAAGCATTTGATGGAATCCATCCCCACGTTTGCCGAGGAGGTTTTCTTTGGGGACCCTAACGTCAGTAAAATAAAGTTCTCCCGTATTGGAGGATCTCCAGACCATCTTTCCGTGCATGGCCTTTGTCGTGAAACCGGGTGTTCCGTTCGGAACAAGAATACAGGAGATCTCGGTCCTTCCATCTTGCCGTTTCCCCGTAACCGCCTGAACCACGCAGACTTTGCTGATATCGGTGGTCGAATTGGTAATAAAGATTTTTGAACCATTGATGACCCAATGGTCTCCGTCCAAAACAGCATTGGTCTTGGAAGCTCCGGCATCCGAGCCAGCATTCGGTTCGGTTAAACCAAAAGACGAGAGGGCCTTGCCTGCACAAAGGTCAGGAAGCCACTTTTTTTTCTGCTCTTCATTCCCGTAATAATAAATAGGTGAAATTCCCAGGGAGTTTCCGGCAGCGAGGGTGGCAGCCTGAGACCCATCTATTCGTGCAATCTCTTCAACAGCAATGATGTAAGAGACATAACCCACATTGCTTCCGCCGTATTCCTCAGGAACGAAGGGACCGAAGAGGCCAAGGTCTCCCATCCGCTTGGTCAACGTATAGGAGAATTCTTCCTTGTCATCCAGTTCCTGAGCAACCGGAGCAATCTCCTTTTCGGCAAAGTTTCGGACCATCTTTCGAAGCATCTGCTGCTCATCGTTCAAATCAAAATCGAGTGCCATACAATCCTCCGGATTGAGTTAGGAGTTTAGAGTTCAGAGTTCGGAGCTTTAAAACTGAAGACTCCGAACTCCGAACTAAAACACTCCGAACTTAATTATTTAACGGGTTTAAAATATTTGATGTCTAAAATACTTCCCTCTCGGTCTTTTTTGGCCTTAAAGGCAGCCTCCACGGGCATCCCAATAGAAACCTTTTCAAAATCGACCTCTCCCAGCCAGTGAACCAGGAAACCCTGGGTGCCATCAATTTGAATCACGGCTACCACCGAGGGTTTTTCTTTCCTGATCCCTTCATAGGTTTCATAACATTGCGTAAAGGTATGGACCGTTCCTTTTGTCCCGACATCCAGATATTTGTCCTCTAACCGGGCAAAACATTTTTCGCAAAATATTTTGGCAGGAACATAGGTAGTCTTGCAGGCGTCACATTTGGCACCGAAGATCTTCCCGTTCATGAGTTCTCGAAAGAACTTCTCGCCTGCTCTTCCAACGGTATAGATATAACTCATCGGGATCTGACCTTCCCAATAAGTAATGTCTGTTGTCTTCTGATATCGCTCAATCAATGCCATAGTCTCACCTCCTAAATTGTTGAAGGTTTGAGGTTAGAGGGAAGAGGCTAATTCTTTTGCCTCCAACCTTAAGCCTCGATCCTCAAACTTATTTTATGGGTTTGAAATATTTGATATCAGTAATCGCTCCGGTTCTTTCTTCGGGCGGTTTCCACACGGCTTTTACCTTCATGCCTCGAGTAATTTTCCAGGGATCGACCTCATTTAAAAGGTGCAGAATGGCCATTCCCTTGGAGGCCCCGTCGATCTCAATGACAGCAGGAGTGAAGGGTCGTACCCCTCCCTTGATGTCGAGGCGACCGGCTTTCCAGTCCACATAGCTAACCACCCAAGTATTGACAATGCCCGTATCCTTAACATAGACCCATTCGCCGGTCGGAACCCAGCAGAGCTCACAAAACATTCTGGGTGGGATCATGATGCGATGGCATTTATCACACTTTTTCGCAATGATCTTTCCATTTTTGAGTTCTGCCAGATATCGACCGATTGCCGGGCCGTTGTCCCATGCGTATTTTAATTTTGGAGTCCATTTTACAGAGAGAACCTTTCCCTTTTGAATTTCCTGTGGACTCAATTTAGTAGCGGTTTTGGCTACCATCTTATCTGTAATTTCCATGATTTCACCTCCTTCTCTTAGCTTCTCATCACGACGACGGTTCCAACTTGCATTAAATCGCCCCAGGCCTGAGCCAAACCACAGGTTGGTCTGCCAGGGACTTGTCTCTTTCCTGCTTCACCTCGTAGTTGCAAGAAAATTTCGATGATCTTCATTAGTCCTGTAGCAGCGATTGGATTTCCCACTCCGAGAGCCCCTCCAGATGGACAACAAGGAAGATTTCCTGTCCTTTGGGTCACTCCGTCTAAGAGCATTTGGACAGATCCGCCTCTCTTACAAAGTTGAAGACCTTCAATGTGATGGAGTTCCTTATAGGTGAAGGGATCGTAAGGTTCAGCAATATGAATCTCTTTGGATGGTTCTTTAATCCCAGCCATTTTATAAGCTTGGCGAGCAGCGACTTCCACATAGTCAGGGTAATAGAGATCCCGGTTGCACCAGTAAGCCGAATCCAGTGCCCAACCCACTCCTTCAATCCAGATCGGTTTCTCAGTGACGCGTCGAGCCACATGTTCCGCTGCCAATACAACGCAAGCTGCGGCATCGCTCGTCGGGCTGATGTCGAGGCGATTCACTGGCCAAGCCATGACCTCAGAATTGAGAACATCCTGGACCGTGATTTCAGCGCCTAATTGTGCTGACGGATGATCCAAGGCGTTCTTCTTATTTTTTACAGCCACTAAGGCAATATCTTCTTTCTTATAACCATGGGTGGTCATAAAGCGGTTCATCTCGATAGCGAAAATCCAGATGAGGGTAGGGTAGAGGGGTTGCTCGGTGGTATGATCAAAAATCGTCAGAAATGCACCAGCAGGGTGTGGATAGGCAGAAGACATTTTCTCCTCTGCAACTACCAGGCAGGTGTCAAACATTCCTGAAGCGACATGAAACCAGCCGTGAATCGGTGACATGACTCCTGTTCCACCACCCACATAATGTCTCATATAGGGTTTTCGATAGGCTCCCGAACCATCCGCAAGATATTCCCCTTTCATATGAAGACCATCGAATGCATCGGGCGCAGTGCCATGGACAACACAATCCATGTCGGAAAGTTTCATTTCACAAGAATCCAACGCCATTTTTGTAGCCTCAAAAGCTAATTCTTTTGGCGTTTCCTGTACGTTTCGATAGAATTTCGTCAAGCCAGCTCCAACAATAGCCACTCTTCTCATCCTTTTCACCTCCTTTTTAATTGCTTAGGATCACCACAGTTCCAGTGGTCGTTGGGACACCCCTCCAACTTTGGGCTAAACCTGTGGTAACATTTTTAAGTTGATTTTTACCCGTTTCACCTCTCAATTGTCGGACCACTTCAAGAACCTTATGCCCGCCATTGAGTTCATAGAGGTTTCCCACTCCGAGGCAACCTCCAGAGGTATTTACAGGAAATTCTCCAGTGATCTCCGTTCCTCCGATTTCTGTGAGAGGCCCTGCTTCCCCTTTTTTGCAGATTCTCATAGCTTCAAGATGTTGGAGTTCTTTGTATGAGAATTCGTCGTTGATCTCAGCAAAGTCAAGCTCTTTTCTCGGATAACGAATGCCAGCCATCTTGTAAGCCATCTCTGCCGCAAGCTGTGCATAAATAGCTTCTCCCCAATTTCGAGTTTCGAGCCCAGGTGTATCCGAACACCATCCGATTCCTCTGATCCAGATGGGTCTATCACAGAGGGCATTTGCAGTCTCTTCCTCTGCCAGGACGACCACCACTGCTCCGTCAGAATGGGGGCTAATGTCCATCTGGGTCAAAGGAAAAGAGATGACTTCTGAATTGAGGACATAGTCAGTGTCAATCAGAACGCTGTGCCCGGCATATGGATTGTTTAAGGCATTCTTTTTATTTTTTACAACGACTTTTGCACATTGTTCCCTTGTTGTTCCAGATTCATACATGAATCGGGCCATCTCCATCCCCGCCACTGCATGAGGGCTTTCTTTCAATGGCCGATTATAGACGGGATCCATGGCAAAGGTCACCATCTCCGACAGAGTCAACATGTTTGAAGCCTTGCTGAGTCCTTGGGCAACGGATATGGGACCGATCCCGGAAAGAATCATCATGTATGCTGATGCCAATGAGTGAATAAAATCACCCGGTACGGTATAGATGGGCCTGAGGACTGCGCCCACCTGATCTGGTGAATATTCATCAGCGATGCTATATCCTTCGAAAAAGTCCTCAGCCGTAGTGACAAATGAACCGATGTCCTTTGGTTCAACACCAGCATCGAGATAGGCCTTCATCGCTGCCTCATAGGTCAATTCACGATAGGAGACGTCAGACGTGGTGGCACGAAATCCCGTTGTCCCTATCCCTATAATTGCAACTCGTTTTGACATCTTAGGTTTCCCTCCTTTCTCTTAGTTTGAACTTTGAACGTCTAAAACCTTCACCCCCCTTCTTTTAAAGTCTCTGGTTAAATCAATAATTATTTATCCCCACCGAATTGGCCAACGCCTTATAATAATTAAACCCTATAAATTCTGATACAGTATATCAGAAAAACCACTTAACGTAAACTGTAAAATGCAGTGGAAAAAAATAAATTTATAAATCCGAGAATAAATAGCTAACTCATTGATTATAAATAGTTATTTTCTCGGTTTGATGGTTTTTCTGACCCAGTTTACAGCCTCTTCGATAGAGGCTCCAGGTGTGAAGATGCCTTTCACTCCGGCCTGGATGAGTGCAGGGAGGTCTTCTTCAGGAACAATCCCCCCTCCAAATACGATGATATCGTCTGCTCCTTTTTCCTTGAGGAGTTCGATGACTTTAGGGAAGAGATAATCATGGGCACCGGCCAGACTGGATAATCCGATTGCATCCACATCTTCCTGGATGGCTGCTGCCGCAATCTGCTCAGGAGTTTGATGAAGGCCTGTATAGATCACCTCAAAGCCGGCGTCCCGAAATCCCCTTGCAATCACTTTTGCTCCTCGATCGTGTCCGTCTAAGCCAGGTTTGGCAATCAAAATTCGAATCTTCCGCTCTGCCGCCATAATCACTCCAATGATCAACCCTGAAGGGTTGAGTTACATATCTCTTGTTCCATGTAACGGAAGGCTTTAGCCTTGATTAAAAATATCCCGGATCTGAATATCGGCCGAAAACATCTCTCCATACATCGCAGATTTCCTGAATACTGGCATATTCCCTGACGGCATTGATAATGTGAGGCATGAGATTCTCCTCATTTTGAGAAGCCGTTCGAATCTGGTGGAGGTGCTCTTTTACTTTTTGATTGTTTCTCGTCTGCTTTAATTCACGGAGCCGGCTCAATTGTCTTTCTTCAATCTCCGGTTTCATCCTCCAGATCGTAATGGAAGGATGCTCTGTGGCATACTTATTGACACCGACCACACTCTTTTTACCGGAATCAATCTGCTTCTGATACTTATAGGCAGAGTCGGCTACTTCCGCTTGAGGGAAACCTCGCTCTATGGCCGCAACCATTCCTCCCATTTCGTCAATCTTACGAATATACTCCCAGGCCTGTTCTTCCATCTGATGAGTCAGGGCTTCGACAAAATAAGAACCAGCAAGGGGATCAATGGTATTGGTCACCCCTGTTTCCTCGGCAAGAATCTGTTGTGTCCTTAACGCAATCATGGCGGCTTCCTCGGTGGGGATCGCATAGGTTTCATCCAGAGAATTCGTGTGGAGGGAATTGGTTCCCCCCAATACGGCTGCCAGCGCCTCATAAGCCGTGCGTACGACATTATTATAAGGTTGTTGGGCTGTCAAGGAACAACCGGCAGTTTGAGTGTGGAAACGGAGCATCCAGGAACGTGGATTTTTGGCCATGAAGCGCTCACGCATGATCTTCGCCCATATCCTCCGGGCGGATCTGAATTTGGCAATTTCCTCGAAGAAATCAATATGAGAATCGAAGAAGAAGGAAAGCCTCGGAGCGAAATCATCTATATTCAGGCCTCTCTCCTTTGCCGCCTCAACATAAGCAATTCCATCGGCCAAGGTAAAAGCGAGCTCCTGAACGGCTGTCGCTCCGGCCTCACGAATATGGTAGCCGCTAATGCTGATCGTATTCCAGCGGGGAACCTCCTTCGTGCAGTATTCAATGGTATCGACAATAATTCTAATCGATGGTTTTGGCGGGAGCATGAAAGTTTTCTGGGCGATGAATTCCTTCAGCATATCATTTTGGATTGTCCCGCCTATTTCCATTTTACTAACCCCCTGTTTCTCCGCCACCACAATGTACATGGCCAGCAAAATCGATGCAGGTGGATTAATGGTCATGGAGGTGGTGACTTTATCCAGCGGGATTCCTTCAAACAGAATTTCCATGTCTTTCAATGTATCAATGGCGACGCCACATTTCCCAATTTCGCCTCTCGACATTGGAGAGTCGCTGTCATAACCCATGAGCGTAGGATAGTGGAAGGCTATGGATAGACCCGTTTCACCATGAGCTAAAAGATAATGGAAACGCTTGTTTGTTTCCTCTGGGCCTCCCAAGCCTGAGAACATTCTCATGGTCCAGAGCCTTCCACGGTACATGGAAGGCTGGACGCCCCGGGTGAACGGATAGAAGCCTGGGAAACCAATGTCTCGTGAATAATCGATATCTTTCGTGTCTTCCGGAGTGTAAAGGCCTTTGATCTCAAGATCGGAGACCGTGGTAAACCGTGAGAGGCGTTCAGGGGTTTCGCAGAGGATTTTTGACAAATCCTCCGTCCATTTTTCCTTCTTCTCCACTTTATTCAGTTTGTCTTCTTTGAACATGCGCCATCCCCCTCTGAAATGATCAATGAACAATGCAAAATTATTGTTAAAAAATTAGCATGTTAAGAAGATTTTTCCCATTGCTAAGTTTTCATTGCTAAATTTGAAATTTGCATTGGATTTTAGACTTCAATGCCTTCCCGGGCGGGCACCCCTTTATCGAAGTAATGTTTTCTCTCTACCATTTCTGTTACCAAATCGGCTTTCTCCAGAATTTCACGCTTCACATTTCGACCTGTAAGAATAAGTTCTGTCTCCTCCGGTTTGGAATCGATCAGATGTAAAATTTCAGTGAGGGGAATCAGGCCATAATCGACAGCCAGATTGATCTCATCAAGGATTACGATGTTGTATTCTTTGTTTCGGATTGCCTTTTTCGCCAACCCCAATCCCTCCTGAGCCAATTGTATGTCCTTTGGGTCCGGATCAGATTTTGATACAAATGTTTCTCGACCCGCCCGTTTTATGGTTAGATATGGAGCGAGTTGTTTGGCAGCCTCCAGTTCTCCGTATTGGGTATCCCCTTTCATAAACTGAATCACCAGCACCTTCAACCCATGGCCGATTGCCCTGAGGGCAAGCCCTAATGCTGCCGTGGTTTTACCCTTCCCGTTACCCGTATAGACCTGAACAAGACCCTTTTTCATTTAAACCACTCATTGCAAAACGATCAATTAACGATTAGCATTTTATAATTCATAACTCTGAACTCCGAACTCAAAACTCAGAACCAGGGGTCAACAGATTTCTCTTATCTGGGCGATGATCTGTTCCGTCTTAAAATGTCTGAGACTGATGGCATTTGAAGGACAGGTAGCATTGCAGGCTCCGCATCCTTTACAAAGAGCTTCATTCACCGTCATGATTTTTCGATAGGGGTCCATCTTCAGAGCCCGGTATTCACAGACTTGTTCGCACAGACCGCATCCCGCACAATACGTAGCATCCACCACAGAAGTGATCGGTTCAATCCTCACCCTCCCTGCAAAGAGAGGAATGGTGGCACGAGAGGCGGTCCCATGAGCCTGGGCGATCGTATCAGAGATATCTTTTGGCCCTTGACAGGTCCCAGCCAGAAAAATCCCATCGGTGGCCGTATCGAGAGGCCTCAGCTTTGGATGAGCCTCCAGATAAAATCGATCCGGCCCCTGGGAGATTTTGAGAAGGCCTCTGATATGGTCGGCATCGTTCCTCTGGGTGAGACCCGTTGCCAGAACAATCAGATCCGCTTCCTCTTCATAAGGCTCTCCAAGGAGTTCATCCTCCGCTTTCACGATCAATTTCCCGGACTTTTGATAAATCTCTGAGGGGATCCCTTTCCGGTAAAAGACCCCTTTTTTTTGCACCTGTTCATAGAATTGTTCACAACCTTTTCCAAATGCCCTGATATCGATATAGCAGATGCTAACCCTGGCCTCCGGGAGCCGATCCTTAATGAGATGGGCCTGTTTAGCCGTAAACATGCAACAGACCCTTGAGCAATATTCGTTGCCCACGGTTTTATCACGCGATCCCACGCATTGAATGAAGACGATCTTTTCAGGTTCCTTCCCGTCGACGAGAATTTTCCCCAGGGTAGGGCCATTTGCTGAGAGCAACCGTTCAAGTTCAAGAGCTGTCAGTACGTTTTTGTATTGGCCATATCCAAATTCAGGTTTAAGTTTTGGATCAAAAACATCATAACCCGTAGCCACCACTATCGTCCCGATATCGACCTGGAACTCCATCCCCACCTCTTCAAACNNGAGATAGATGGCTGTTCTCTCTTCCAGTCCCAGATTGAACTCACTCGGAACTTTAACCGGGCAAACCTCCTCGCACTTTTTACAACGGTTGCATTTTTCTGGATCGATATGACGCGGATGATGTTTTATCTTAGCTTTGAAATTGCCCACAAATCCTTCCACTTCCTTCACTTCGCTGTTGGTGAGGAGGTGAATCAGAGGATGATTTGCCGCCTCCTCCATTTTGGGTAAAAGGATAGAGGAGTTTTCCTCCAGGTTGGGAAAGGTTCGATCGAGTTGTGCGAGATGGCCACCGAGGGTCGGAGATTTCTCCACCAAATAGACCTCAAAACCTGAATGGGCAATGTCGAGGCTGGCCTGAATTCCTGCAATGCCACCTCCAATCACTAAGACCGATGGGGTGACACCAACTTCTTTTTCTTCCAAGGGTTCATGGAGAGAGACCTTG
>DCUS01000134.1:14571-15011 GCA_002327885.1 Syntrophaceae bacterium UBA2208 | reverse complement strand
GCATTTCGATAAGTGGGTTCATGCATTCTCGGAGAGCAGGCAGCCACCACCACCCGATCAATCCCTGAATTTTTAATATCATTTTTAATCAGATCTTGACCTGGATCGGAGCACATGTACTGATAATTTCGGGCAATGGCCACATGGGGAAGGGTTTGGGCGAAAGCCGTCACCTTCTCGATATCAACGGTGGCCGCAATATTGATCCCACAGTGACAGATAAATACGCCGATCTTCATAGTTCAATTGGAATACTGGAATAATGGAAAAATGGAATAATGGGTCGAGAAAATCTAAAACACAAAACTGTTATTCGAGTTTTTATTACCCAGTATTCCATCATTCCAACATTCCATTTATCTCCTTCCCTTGGCAAGAATGGTGCAGGCCAGGGAAGCGGCGCCGCTTGCCTGGGCGACTGTATCCGGGATATCCTTGGG
>DCUS01000134.1:0-14562 GCA_002327885.1 Syntrophaceae bacterium UBA2208 | reverse complement strand
CCAGGCGCCTCTGCATAAAATTTGTCAGAAGAGGTCTCCATCCCGAGCATGTTTCTGAGAGAATCGTCTTCTTTTCGGGGGACCAGCCCTGACGCCAAGACAACCAGGTCTGCTTCCATCTCAAAAGGTTCTCCTAAAAGGGTGTCCTCACCCCTGACCACCAATTTTCCGTTTTTACGAAAAACTTCGGATGGGTTGGCTCTCCGGTAAATAATTTCCTCCTTTTGAACCCTCTCGTAAAATTCCTCAAATCCTTTTCCAAAGGCCCTCACATCCATATAGAGGACGGTGATAGTGGCACATGGAATCCTATCTCTGACCAAATGGGCTTGCTTAGCCGTATACATACAGCAGACCCTCGAGCAGTATTCATTGCCCACTGATTTATCCCTCGACCCAACGCAGTGAATAAAGACCACCTCTTTGGGCTTCTTTCCGTCGACGATGATTTCACCTTTGGTGGGACCGGAGGCGGAACAAAGCCTCTCTATCTCAAGACCTTGGAGGACGTTGGGATACTTACCATATCCGAATTCTGGCTTCAGTTTTGGGTCGAAGGGATCGAAACCGGTGGCGACGATGATGGATCCCACATGAAGCTCAACGAACTCTTCTTTCATTCCATAATCAATGGCTTTAGGGGGACAGGCCTTGGCACACTCCCCGCAATCCGAACATCCTGCACAGTTGAGACAACGCTTTGCCTCCTCCATCGCTTCTTCCGTGGTGAGGCTATCGGCGAGGGGTTTCACCATGTCGGGCAGGACTTCCCGCTCCATTCTTTTCGAATAGGAAAGAAGGCTTCTGAACGGCGAGATTTGCGTTCCTTCGGACCCCCTCCCTTCGAGGAGATCTTTTCCGCAAAGGTATAATTCAATCGAAATCGCGGCCTTCCTTCCATGGGCCATGGATTCGACAATGGTTCCGGGACCGGTTACCATATCTCCGCCCGCAAAGATTCCTTTGACGCCGGTTTCCAGGGAGATGGGATTTACCTGAATCGTCCCCCTTTGCGTCTTCTTTAAGCCCTTCAAGGCCCGGGTGATGGATTCTACTCCCGTGATCCCAGTGGCGATAAAGATCGCATCGTAGGATTGTGTGAGCGTCTCCAGGGAGATGTCCTTTCCCACTTGGGTGTTACATTTAACCTCTATCCCCATCTTATCGATCACCAAGAGATCCTTTTCCACCACCTGCCTCGGAAGACGATAGGAAGGGAAACCATGAGTGAGAAGACCGCCTAACTCATTTTTGTATTCAAAAAGGGTGACACGGTAGCCCATTTTTCTTAGATCATATGCAGCGGTTAGTCCCGATGGACCCGCGCCCACAATGGCTATCTTCTTTCCCTTTTCTTCAGGAGGTGTAAACTTAAACTCAGGTTCTTCAACATGATCGACGAGGAACCTTTTAAGATGGCAGATAGAGATAGGACGATCCTTTTCAATTCGTTTGCATTCCCTTTCACAAGGGTGAGCACAGGCATAGGCTAAAATTCCCGGGAAAGGAAGTTTCTCCCTTACCAGTTCAAGGGCTTCTTTAAACTTTCCCTGGGAGATGAGGGCCACATACCCGTGGGCATTACAGTGGAGGGGGCAGGTAGCCGTACAGGGGGAAGTCCCACGGCGATCGATCGTATATTTAAGTGGAACGGCCTGGGGGAAGGAGAGATAGATGGCTTTCTTATTTCCCATCCCCATGTCAAATTCACTGGGGAGGGTGACAGGGCATTGAACAGCGCAGTCACCACAAGCCGTACATTTGGTTAGATCGACAAAACGGGGCTTCTTCCTGACCGTGATCTTGAAATGCCCTGCCTTCCCTTCAACCTGAACGATCTCTGAGTAGGTGAGAAGGTTAATGTTGGGATGGTTCCCCACATCAACCATTTTGGGCGTGCTGATACAGGAAGAGCAATCAAGCGTGGGGAAGGTCTTATCCAGTTGGGCCATATGGCCCCCAATGCAAGGGTCCTTATCGACTAAGTGAACCTTAAACCCCTTGTCACCGATGTCCAGAGCAGCTTGCATGCCTGCAATACCGGCCCCGATGACCAATGCTTCAGGGATCACCTCTCGGATTTCTTCGTTCATCATCAACCTATTCGTTTGTTACTATGTTGGTTCAATCCTTGGAATGATGGAATGTTGGAATATTGGGTTTAAACCCATCATTCCATTCTTCCAGTATTCCATTATTCCTGATTTACTTGAGTTTTCCAATCAATGCCGAAGCGATCGTATTTTTCTGAATCTCTTTTGTTCCTTCGTAGATTTCTGTGATCTTGGCGTCCCGATAGAAACGCTCCACCTCATATTCGGTGATGTATCCATAACCGCCCAATATCTGGATAGCTTCGTCAGCTACTTCCACGGCTGTCCTCCCTGCAAACATCTTGGCCATGGAGGTGAGCTTCGGATCAATTCTTTTCTGGTCATAGTTCCATGCCGCTTTATAGGTCAAGAGTCTTGCTGTCTCGATCTTGGTGGCCATATCTGCTAATTTGTGCTGGGTGATCTGAAAATCGACCAGTTTTCTTCCAAACTGTTCTCTCTGTTTGGCATAATCCAAGGCTCGATCAAAAGCACCTTGGGAGATTCCGAGGGCCTGGGCAGCGATCTCAATTCGGCTTTCATCGAAAAATTCAAGGACCTGATAAAACCCTTTACCTTCTTCGCCGAGAAGGTGGGTCAGAGGCACTCTGACTTCACTAAAAGAAAGTTCAGCGGTTGAGGTCATTCGAATGCCCATCTTAGGGACGATCTCCGATGCATCTAACCCTTTGGCCCCCTTTTCGACAATTATCGTACATTGGCCTCGATATGGGGGGGTTGCATTAAGGTCGGTTTGACAGAGAACGACAAAGAAATCCGCAAGGCTTCCATTCGTGATGAATGTCTTGGTTCCATTGATCAGAAAGGAATCTCCCTGCTTTAATGCCGTGGTTGACATAGTCGTAATATCACTTCCGTGATCAGGTTCTGTATAAGCGCCTCCGGAAATAAACTCTCCTTTGGCAACAGGGATCAAATACTTCTTTTTTTGTTCAGGAGTACCGAAACGAAGGACGACCTCAGAGGAAAAATCCGCCAGACTCACCGCTACGCCAACTCCGGAATCTTTCCGACAAAATTCCTCAACGATGAGGATGTTTTCAAAGACACCATAACCCTGTCCCCCGTATTCCTCGGGATAGTGAATCCCGATAAATCCCAATCTGGCTGCCTTTTTCCAGATCTCTTTTGGAAAGGTATGGTTCTGCTCCCATTCCAGAATCTTTTCTTTATTATATTCTCCTTGGATGAATTCCCTGGCCGCTTTTTGAATATCCTTCTGCTCTGCCGTCAATTCGAAATCCATAGTTTACCCCTTGATGGAAGGATGGAATGATGGGGTGTTGGAATATTGGGCCAATAAACTCACCAATCTTTTTGTCTTCCATTATTCCAAAATTCCTTATTTTTGTTTCAGTTGTTTCACTTTATCTTTCAAAACAGGGACAATCTTGAATAAGTCGGCCACAATCCCGTATTGAGCAGCGCTGAAGATCGGCGCTTTAGGGTCCTTATTAATGGCAATCACGGTGCCCGCACCTTTCATCCCTGCCACATGCTGGAAAGCGCCGCTGATCCCGATGGCAATGTAGACCTTTGGTTTCACTGTTTTACCAGAGGTTCCCACCTGACGGTCCTTGGGCAACCACTTCTTATCCACCACGGGTCTGGAACAGGAGAGGGTTCCACCGATGGCATCCGCAAATTCTTTGATTATCGGAATATTTTCAGCTTCTTTAATTCCCCTTCCTATCGATACCAAAATATCAGCCTGTGTAATATCAACTTCTCCGATAGCGGCCTCCACATACTGGAGAAAACGTTTCGCCAGACCTTCATCGGTTAAGGGTGAAGGGAGTTTCACTAATTCACCCGCAAGAGCCTCTTTGTCTATGGGAGGAAAGGCGCCGGAACGGACGGTCACCATGTACGGCCCCTTCTTTAAAAAAGAAACTGTCGCATTGACTTTTCCTCCGTAGAGTTGGCGGGTAAGGGAAAAGGCTTCTTCGGCTGCATCGATTCCAATGCAATCCGTGGCCAGGGGCATCCTTAAATGGGCAGCCAGGCCAGGCGCAAAGTCCATGCCCATGGCAGTATGTCCAATGAGGGTGAGCAATGGTTTCCTCTCGGTGATCAGCTGGGTCAGAACTTTTTCGTAAGTCTCGGAATTATAAAATTCGAGGCGGTCATCCTCGATCAATAAAACCCTGTGGGTTTTGGGTTTGAGGATCTCGGCTAATGGCCCTACTCCCTTCCCCAAGAGAGCGACTCCAATCTCCGCTCCCATGCTCTCTGCCAGTTGTCTACCTTTGGAGAGCATCTCCCATGTCACATCCCTCAATTCTCCGCGTCGATGTTCTGCCAGGACGATGATCTCTTTCATTAGGCGAGCCCTCCTTTATCTTTCAAAATATCAAATACTTTCGATGCGATCTCTTCAGGTTTTCCATCGAGCATCTCCGCTCCTTCTCCCAGTGGAGGAAGGAAAATCTTCTCTAACTGGATATCTGAACCGGAGAGACCGACTTCCTCGGCCTTCAGATTGAGGTCTGAAGCGCCGAGGGTCTTAATCTCTTTTTTGGCTACCTTTCGGATTCCCATGATGGAGACATAACGGGGTTCATTGATTCCGGTTTGTATGGTGAGGACCGCGGGAAGATCGATTTCAAATACTTCCTCTAACCCACCTTCTAATTCTCGATGGAGCTTTACTTTCTTGTCCTGAACCTCAAGACGGTTGACCAAAGCGGCATGAGGGATTCCAAGAAGTTCGGCCAGGACGATCCCCACTTGTCCGTATCCATCATCTTCAGCTTGAGTGCCGGTGAGAATGAGATCATAGGGAATTTTTCGAATCGCCTCCGACAAGATCTTTGCCGTGACAAAACCGTCTGATCCATCGAAAGCAGGGTCGGTCAACCGGATGGCGTCATCGGCCCCCATGGCCAGACATTTCCTAAGGGATTCGTTTGAATCTTCTCCTCCGATGGAAAGAACGGTGACGGTTCCGCCCAGTTTTTCCTTAAGCAAGATAGCCTCTTCGATCGCATAGCTGTCCCACTCGTTGAGGTCGAAGGCGAGCCCGCTTTTATCAATGTCTTTTCCTGATTTTCCGATGGATACATCGGCATCCGCTGTTTCCGGAACCCTTTTGATACAAACGACAATGTTCATTCAGTTTCCTCCTTTCCTGAAATCCCCTTTGGCTGCCTTGCCTACCGGCAGGGAGGCGACAGGCAGGTAACCCCCTTCGATTAAGAGACTGTGTCGCAATGTCATTCTGAGGCNNTCCCTTCATTACAACACAGTCTCTAAGGGGAAAGAGATCAACAAATTATTTTAACCTTTCGACTTTCACTGCCTCAATACCCTTTTCCTCAATAAGAGAGCAAGGGTAAGGGGCTGTGAGCACTCCTGATATAAGTCTTGAAGAATATTTCGCTTTCATTCTCAAAGATCGACCATCCTGAGTGGATACTTGAACGACCTCTTCATCTTCAATCGTTAAACGTTTTCCATCTTCCGGATTCATTTCCAGGTAATATTTTTCTGAAACGTTTTTCAAGGCATCACTTTTTGAGCTCAGAAGACCCGATTGAAAAAGGGAAGGCCTTTGAATCAGATGGAAAGGATAGCCTTCTGGTTTTTCATGAATAAATCCTCCCTGGACGGGTATTAGTTTTGCCTTTCCATTTTGGGACCCTCCGGCGTAGAGGAAGGGAGAGCCTTTTGGCCATTGCTCTCCAACTTGGACGCCCTGGTAATGAGGAAGAACTCGACCGATCTCTTCAAAGATGGAATCCGGAGTTTTCCCCTGGACAGGATACTCAAATAGATGGAGAAGAGAAAGAAGAATATCAAAGTCCGATTTTGATTGATGAAGAGGCGAACGAAGAGGATTCAATTTTTGCACCCTTCGCTCCAAGTTTGTATAGGTCCCTTCTTTTTCCACAAATGAGCATGCGGGAAGGACGACCTGAGCCATTTTGGTGGTTTCAGTCATAAAAAGGTCTTGAACAATCAGGAAAGGAATTTTATCTAAAGCCCGCCTCCCCAAAACGGAAGAAGAAACAAAAGAATTTTCTCCGATGAGATAAAGGGCCTTTAATTTTCCTTCAAGAGCCTTTATGAAGAGACTGTTTTTTCCATCTTTTTCACCTTCGGAAAACAGCCCCATGTCCACCGCTCCTTGGTCATTGCATTTTTCCAAAAGGACAAGGATGCCACAGGATTCCTTTCCCATATGGCCCGTGATAAGGGCAAGGTTGGAAGAAGCGAGGGCGATCTCTTTTTGATCAAGGTGGGACCAGAGACCGGTTCCGATCAGAATCATCGCTCTCCTGGCCTGAGCATATAGCGTGGCCGCTTTTTGGACTTCTTTTCGATTCGCCTCCGTCATTCCGGAGGATTCAGGTGCGAAAGCGAGGGTTTTCTCTCTCAGTTCTTTTATTCCCTCCGTTTTCTCATCGATAAATGTTTGATCCTCGAGGCTTTCTTTGAATATGGTTTGAATCATGGCATTGATCAGGGGGACCTCCATCCCTGGCCGGTCAAGAAGGGTAATGGAGGACGGAAGAAGCGGAGAAATATGGGTGGCCTGGGTGAGGCTGATATCGTTGCTTCCCAGTACAATTAATTGGGCCCTGTTTCGTCGGATGGCGAGATGAATCTCATTCTTGATGATCGGATGTGTCTGGGCTGGATCCACACCGATGAGCAGGATGCAATCCGCCTTTCGAATCTCTCGGATCGAATTGGTAGAAGCTGACATGCCCAATGTCTTTGCCAATCCGTCTGTCAGCCCACGAGTAGACCTCTCACCACTATGGACGACTTGGCTCGTTCCAATAACATTCCGGAATAATTTTTGTAAAAGAAAATATTCCTCATTGGTCAATCGACTTGAAACAATGCTTGCAATGGCGTCTGGGCCATCTTGATCTTTAATGGTTTCGAGCTTCTGCGACACAAACCGGAGAATCTCATCCCAGGATGTTTCTTTGAAAGTTCCGTTGACCTTCAAAAGCGGTGTTTTGATTCTCTCCGGGTGGTCAACAAAGTCAAACCCGAATCGGCCCTTAACGCATAAGTTGCCATCACTCGGTCCCTTCCCTGAATCGGAGGAGACTCTCTTGATCTCTCCTCCCTTAGAGCTTATTGTCATGGAACATCCGCATCCACAGTAAGGGCAGGGGGTTGTGGTCTCTTTTAATTCCCACACTTTAATCGTATAGTCAAAACGATTGCTTGTAATCGCGCCCACCGGACAGGTGTCCATGCATTGACCGCAGAATTCGCAATGGAGGGGCCTGTGAAAATCGGTGTCGATCACCGTTTTAATTCCTCTTTTTGAGAAAGAGAGTTCTCCTACTCCCTGAACTTCTTCGCAGATTCGAACACACCGCCCGCAGAGGATACATTTATCCGAATCCCTCTGGAGAAGAGGAGAACGATCATCCGGGGGAGAAGAGATGCGTTCCCAGGGATAAAGCGTTTCTTCCACTCCATATTCATAAACCAGCCTTTGAAGTTCGCATTCGCCTTCCTTTTCACATCTCGGGCAGATCATGGGATGGTTGAGCAGGATGAATTGGATCTGAAGCTTTCTTGATTCAAAAATTTCTGGAGATCGGGTGATGATTTCCATTCCCTCCTTTGCCGGGGTAAAACAGGAGGGCAGAAGCTCCGATTTTCCTTTCTGCTGGACCATGCAGAGCCGGCAAGCCCCGAAGGGGATGAGCCTTCGGTCATGACAGAGAGTGGGGATTCGAATGCCGGCCGATTGAGCCGCCTCAAGAAGGGTCTTGCCTTTCTCGACGGTTACTTCGATTTCATCGATATTTAGTTTGATCAGGCTTACCATTTTATTTTTTCTGTCATGCTGAATCCTGAAAGTGTCATTCTGAACTTGGTTCAGAATCTCTTCAGGGCAGGCTTGTTTCAGCATCTCGCAACTACAGGGTAGTGCTCAAATCATTCCACTTTGGGTTGAAACTGTTTATCAGGTTTATCTTCCAATCTCTGTGCCAGTTCTTTAATTGTTTCTCCCTCTCTATAGCACTACGAACATCGCCTGTTACTTCATAATAGATTAATTTGTTGAGATTATATGTCTTCGTAAAACCTTCAACCAATTTGTTCTTGTGTTCAAATATCCTACGCTCAAGATTGTTTGTCACCCCTATGTATAACACCTTGTTATTATTATTTGTAAGTATGTAAATATAATATTGCGCCACTATATTAAATGATAGACCCTGAACCAAGTTCAGGGTGACAAACAACGGGTTTATTCGATTGCTCCGAATTTGCATGCCTGGATGCAAGACCGGCACCGGATGCATTTTTCCAAGTCAATGACGGCCGGTGTTTTTTTCTCCCAGGTGATGGCCTCCATCGGACATGTCTTCTTACAGAGGCCGCACATTTTACACTTTTCCGAATCCACTCGGAATTGAATCAGATCCACACAGACCAGGGCAGGGCATCGCTTGCCCTGAATATGGGCTTCATATTCGTTTCGAAAATAGCGAATGGTAGAGAGGACAGGGTTGGGGGCCGTTTTCCCCAAGCCACAGTGGGAAGTCTCTTTAATATGCTGACCCAGTCGTTGCAGTCTTTCAATGTCCTCCATCTCCCCTTTACCCTCTACAATTCGGTTCAGGATGTTGAGCATCACCTTCATTCCCACTCGACAGGGAACGCATTTACCACAGGATTCATCAACAGAAAAATCGGTGAAGAAACGGGCGGTATCGACCATGCAGGTGGAATCGTTCATGACGACCAGACCACCGGAACCCATCATGGCCCCCGCTTCGTCGAGGGAATCGAAGTCGACTTCGATGTCTAAAAGGGAGACCGGCAGACAGGCTCCGGAAGGCCCACCGATCTGGACTGCTTTGAACTCTCTTTTTTCAGGGATGCCACCGCCGATATCATAAACGATTGTTCTGAGTTTCGTTCCCATGGGGACTTCAATGAGGCCCACATTGCTGACCGTTCCGGTTAGGGCAAAGACTTTTGTCCCTTTAGATCCCCCTGTTCCGAGAGAAGCGAACCATTCCCCTCCATTCAAAAGAATGGCCGGGACATTCGCAAAGGTCTCGACATTATTAAGAACGGTGGGCTGCCCCCATAAGCCGGCCTCGGTGGAACGGGGAGGTTTGATCCTCGGCATCCCCCTTTTCCCTTCGAGGGAATACATGAGGGCGGTCGATTCTCCGCAGACGAAAGCTCCGGCACCGGGATAAATGCTGATATCGAAATCGAACCCGGACCCGAGGATATCTTTCCCTAAAAGCCCATAGTTTCGCGCCTGTTCAATGGCGATGTTGAGTCGATGAATGGCGAGAGGATATTCCGCTCTGACATAGATGTACCCTTGATGAGCATCCAGGGCATAACCCGCAATGGCCATCCCTTCCAAAACCGAGTGAGGATCCGCTTCCAGAACGGAACGATCCATAAAAGCACCCGGATCTCCTTCATCTCCGTTACAAATGATATATTTTGGAAAAGAACTGTAACGGCGTCCTTCCTCCCATTTTAATCCGGTTGGAAATCCAGCTCCTCCCCGGCCACGCAGTCCGGAAGTTTTTACCTCTTGAATTACCTCCTCAGGGGTCATGGAAGAGAGGACCTTCGAAAGAGCGGCATATCCATCCCTGGCGATATATTCATCAATATTTTCTGCGTCGATGAGACCTCGATTCCTGAGGGCTCTCAACACCTGATGCTGGAAGAATGGGATATCCTTCAACAGAGGGACCTTCTCTTTGACTGCGGGGCCCGTGTATAAAAACTTTTCTACAGGCCGTCCCTTCAGGAAATGTTCCTCTACGAGAAATGGAATGTCTTCCGGAGAGAGTTTCTTATAGAAAATGCCTTCAGGATAGACCACCATGATCGGACCCTCGGCACAGAAGCCATTGCATCCTGTGATGACGACCTTCACCTCGTCTGAGAGGCCCCGATCCTTCAACTCTGACTCAAGGCGATCCTTCAGACTCAGCGAGCCGCAGGAGACACATCCTGTTCCCGCGCATACCATGAGATGGGTTCGATAGGTTTTCATTTCAGTAAGTCGTCTCGCTTCCCCTGGCCAAGGCATAAGCCTCGACAATTTCTCCATTCAAGACATGTTGAACGAATATCTCCTTCATTCTTTCTTCGTTGAGATCACAATATTTGACAGGGGGGTTCCCAAGGATTTCCACTGTGGCCATGGGTTCCCGACTGCAGAGCCCTGCACATCCGGAAGTGGTCACCATCACATCGTTGATTTTTTTCTCCTCAATTTCTTTCAGGACGACCGACATCAATTTTCTCGCTCCCGCAGCGATTCCACAAGTGCCCATGTGGATATTGATCCTGGCCCGGAAGCCTCCCTCCCTTAAAAGGGTAGCCGACCGAACCTCTTCTTTGATCTTTTTTAAGTCTTCAATGGTGAGTTTGGCCATGTCCTCCATCTCCTACGGGTAAGTTCTCACGATTTCAATCGCCTTTCCCGGAGTGACCATGCCGTAAGTATCCTGTCCGACGACCAAAACTGGCGCTAACCCGCAAGCGCCAAGACAACGCACACTCTCCAGAGAAAATTTCCGATCCCGAGTAATTCCACCGGCTTCCACTTTAAGTTCCCTCTGGAGATTGTCCAATATCTGCTTCGATCCTTTTACATAACAGGCGGTCCCCAAGCATACCCGGATGATGTATTTTCCCCTTGGGATGGTTGTGAAGAATGTATAAAAGGAAACAACCCCGAAGACTTGGGAGGAGGGAAGATGAAGTCCCTGTGCAATGCGATGTTGAACTTTCTTGGGAAGGTACCCATAGATATCCTGGACCTCTTTCAATACAGGGATGAGTGAGCCATGTTTTTCTCTATATTTGTCAATCACCTGGTCAATCTTTCCCAATTCTTCTCGGGATATCTCTTCCGCCCACCTCATCCTTGAACTCCGATTTGAGCCAATCCTTCTTTGAGATGTTTTCTCAACCATTGAATCACTTCTGGTTCGATGGGAGATTGGTTTTTAAAACGTTCTTTCAACATCTGACTTCTCAATACATAGGACTTTTCTTCTTTCCGATGGGTATAAGAAAAATCCAATTCAGAATGTCCTAAGAGAAGGGCAGTCATGGTTTCCATCATACTTCCTAACGGTTTCCGGTCAATGTGGTGATATCGGAAGGTGGCCGTTACTTTCGTCCCTTCTCCCAATTTTGATTCAATGTGAAGCGCTCCCCCTGTTTCCTGTGCGGCTTGAGCCATCAGGGAAAGGCCTAACCCAACTTTCCTCGAGGTACGGGTGGTAAAGAAAGGATCGATTGCCTTTCGGCTGACCTCTTCATCCATACCGATCCCGTCATCTTTAATTTCGATAACCATCCGGTCCTCGCTGGGTTCCTCCATTACCAGGATATCTATCCTTTTCGCTTTGGCCGAAATCGCATTCTCTACAATGTCCAATATATGAAGAGAGAGATCTTCCAACCTCACCTCTCAGTGTTTTCACTGTTCTACCACCCTACGTCCTTCTTGATGATGAAGGGCCATTTTGACTTCCGCTGAGGAGGTCTTCTCCAGAAGGAAATGGGTAATATTTTTTCCGATATCTTCGAGACGATGGGCATCCGAAAACCGGACGAAAGAAAAGTGTTGATAATCATGAAATCTTTTTTGAGCTTCTTCTTTAGAGGTGCGTTTGGAAACCTCCAGTCCATCCAGGGAGATCCCCTCCGGGATGAAACCCAACTGCCCGAGGAGACCGAATGCCTGGCGATCAATATGAGAGGCAATGGTGACTCCTCGATGCGAACCCACCATTGAAACGATCTGCTCAAGGGGAAGGAGGGTCGCCCCGATCAACATTTTTGGGTTGATTCCTATCGTTTCATCCCTATCATTGACCACCGTCTGATGCCCGAACACCTCCTCCAGATTTTCCCCTGGTAGATTTTGGTAGATCAAATCCTGGAGGGCCAGACAATCCTCCTGCCTATCAAAAAGGGTGAGAAGATGAATTTCCTCTCTGGAAGTAACTTCCATCCCGGGGATCACAGCAAGTCCCTTCTTACGACCAGCGTTAACGAAAGCAGCGGTGTTTTCTGCTGAATTATGGTCACAGATGGCGATCATATCTAACCCCATGGCCAGAGCCTGGTTCACAATCGCAAAGGGCTTCATCTCTTCATCCCCACAAGGCGAAAGGCATGAATGGATGTGGAGATCCGCCCGAAATGTCCTCAACATGGACTTATTCCTGAAATTCCTATCTGGTAAAGCCGACCCACCAATTCAAACGTGAAGAGAGGAGAGACCAGAATAGGCATGCCTTCCTCCTCTGCCTTTTTAATGGTATCTGCATCCGGTTCTCTCTTCCCTGTTAAAATGATTCCTGCCAACTCTTTCATCGTGGCCACGGCCACAATATTCGGGTGGGTTTGAATGGTGATCCAGATATTTCCTTTGCAACTGTGAGCAATGACATCGCTGAGGAGATCGCTTGCATACCCTCCTGTCACCTCTTCAAGGATCTGCTCTCTCCCTGCCCTTATCTGCAATCCAAAGTTTTTGATAATATCGGCGATTGTCACAAAAGGGATTCCTCTTTTCTTTCTTATTCGAATGGTAGCATATTTTTTTGTCTCTCCAAATAGATGATGAACTCAAGATGGGTTCCCTGCCTAAACGTAGAGGTCAGAACCATCTCATCCGTATTTCTCCTAATATTCGGGAGACCCATTCCCGCGCCAAAACCCAATTCGCGAATCTTTTCATCGGCCGTTGAATAGCCATCACTCATCGCCAGATTAATATCAGGAATACCATCCCCTTCGTCATCGACCACTATTTTCAGAAAGTGGTGGGCAATGAAGAGCGAAAGGTCTCCTCGGGTGGCATAACAGATG
This sequence comes from Syntrophaceae bacterium UBA2208, assembly GCA_002327885.1. Lineage (GTDB taxonomy): Bacteria > Desulfobacterota > BSN033 > BSN033 > UBA1163 > UBA1163. The sequence goes on along the minus strand of DCUS01000134.1, from coordinate 1,591 downwards.
ACATTCATTTCAGCTTCAAAAGTCGCAATCGAAATCCTGCGAATAACTTTTTTCGGGAATCCACCCTCCCTTAAAATTTTTTTGACCTGATCCGAGATCAAACCGGCGCTTGTAAAATCACCTCCTTCAATATGGAACATCTTATGAAAGAGAATGTTATTATCGGTCCTGTCCATTCTCCACTTTTAAAGCACATGTCTTTAAACCATATTCGTATAAGAGGCCACAGGTTTCAAACATCATATAGGGTGTGCTCAGAAGGGGGATCTTTTTCTGGATGGCCAGTTGTTGGGTTGCTTCGTTGGGCCATCTCCCTCTGACAAAGAGGATGGCGCATAAATTCGCCGTATCTGCCGCATAAACAACCTGGGGATGGGTGAATCCTGTGATTAATAGGGCTCCTTCTTGGGATAGGGCGAGAACATCACTAAGAAGTTCGGCTGCAAAGGCGCACTTAATCTCCTTCTCTAGATCATGATTGCCTGAAATGACCTCTGCATTGAGGACGTCTTTTATATCTTTCAGCGTCATCTTATTCTATGGCTTCCGCCAATAATTCCATCACATCCATGACCTTAATTTTTTCCTCATTCCCGGAAGTCTTGACAGCATCCTCCAAAGTGAGCACGCATAAAGGACAGGCAGTGGCCAAAATCTCTGCGCCCAACTCGACCGCATCCTGGACACGGATTTCGGCCAGGCGTTGACCCGTTTCCGAGGAGGATTCTGCCCACATCCTTCCCCCTCCTCCCTCGCAGCAGAGGCTCCTTTCCCTGGAGCGGTCTAACTCTCTGAAGGTGAGGCCGGGAATGGCCGCGAGGAGCATTCGGGGTTCATCAAATATATTGTTCTGCTTGCCCAAAAAACAGGGGTCATGGTAGGTGACTACTTTTTTAATTTGATTCGAAAAAGAGAATTTTCCTTCTTCTAATTTTTTAGCCAGAAGTTGTGTCGTATGAAGGACGTTGAACTTTCCTTGAGGATACTCATTTTTAAATACATTGAAACCGTGGGGGCAGGCGGTGACGATTTGCTCAATCCCATTTGTTTCAAAACGCTGGATGTTTGTTTCCATCAACTCCTCAAAAAGGCCCGTCTCTCCCATTCTTCGAATCTCGTTGCCACAACAGGTTTCTTCATTTCCAAGTATCCCGAAGTCGATCTCGGCTCGATTTAAGATGAATGCAATTGACTTTGCGATCTCTTGAATTCTCGGATCAGAGGAAGCGGTGCATCCGACAAAGTAAAGCCAATCCGCTTTGTCCCCCTGGGAGAAGTCTTTGACTTTCAGATCCTCCGGAAGACTATTTGTCCACTCCGTTCTCTTGCCCTTTGGCCTTCCCCAAGGGTTTCCGTGTTTATAAGCATTTTCCATGGCTTCAATGATTGTCTTAGGAATATGACCTTCTTCGACAAGAGTTTCTCTCATCCCGATGACGAGATCCATCGGCTTTAACCCACGAGGGCATCGAATGGTACATGTTTTACAGGTGGTGCAGTCCCAGAGTTCTAATTTTTCCTGAATATGTTCAAGGTGTCTTCCTAAAATTCCTTCGATCATTAACCGCCGAATGTTCAGCTTTGATTTGAG
>DCUS01000021.1:6073-23512 GCA_002327885.1 Syntrophaceae bacterium UBA2208 | reverse complement strand
TTGGCGGATTGGGTTGAAGGCCTCCCTCTGCACCCCATGGCCATCATGGGAGTGATCATCTTCATTTATCTTATAGGCGGCTGCTTCATGGATGCCATGGCCTTGGTGGTGCTTACTGTTCCCGTGATCTTCCCGGTGGTCGTCCGTCTCGGATTTGATCCCATATGGTTCGGTGTGATCATTGTATTGGTCAGCGAAATGGGAGTGATTACCCCGCCCGTTGGAGTGAATGTTTATGTTATAAAGGGGATTGCTCCAGACATCCCACTTGAAACCATTTTTAAAGGAATATTCCCATTTTTAATAGCCATATTAATCAATGCTGCGATATTATTGCTTTTCCCAAAAATTGCTCTGATCTTACCGAGTCTGGCAAAATAAAATTACCCTGACCCTTAGATTAGATCTCTCACGTCACTGATATTGATTTCGAGCATCTTCACCGAGGCAAGGATTCGTTCCGCATTTCGGTCAATCGCCTGTATCCCACCAGAAAGTTGTTTCAGTTCCTGGGCCGCCTTTTTAATCGTCTTAGTTTGCGTATCAATTTTTCTAATTTCTCTTCGAGTCATGAATTTTTTCCTTCCCCCGTATGAAGTTATTATACGTTATGCGCTTTGCGCTATGCCCTTTGCGTCTTAACCATGTTTTCTCAGATCTTTGAATCGTTTTGCTTTCACCTCGTAACGAGGCAAGGAGTTAAATGGGTGGACTTCGATGTTGTAACCCAGATTCGTTTTCAAACGTAATTGGTCCTTCAATTGAGTGAGGATCGCTTCTTGATTCTTTTCCTCTTCTGGTAACATTTCGATCTTAAGGGTAATGTTGTCGAGGTCTCCCTTCTTCGACACAATGACTTCGAATTCATCGCTCAGTCCTTTGATGGAACGAACCACTTCTTCAATGGCGGACGGAGCAATGAGCACACCTTTGATCTTTGTGATATCATCGGCTCTCCCCATGACCCCTCCTTGAATGATGCGGAATGTCCTCCCACAGGGGCAGGGATCCTTCGCCCACTCTGCCACATCCTTGGAATCAAATCGAATGCACGGTTGAGCGATCCGGTCAAGAGCCGTGATAACAATCTTTCCCTTTCGACCTGGCTCTTCGATCAACTCCCCTGTTTCAATATCCTCAAGCTGAGTGAGAAAAAGAGCCTCATTGATATGAAGGCCGCCAGGCTGAGCTGTGCATTCAAAGCCCCATGCCCCGATCTCTGTCGCTCCGACATGATCATAAACTTTTGCTCCCCAAATCTCCTCCATTCTATGCTTGGTAGAGGGAATGCTGGCCCCTGGCTCACCGGCACAAGTGATTTTTCGAATGGTGAGATCTCGCGCTGGATCAATCCCCAATTTCTTCTTGGCCGTGTCTGCCATTCCCAAAACATAAGTTGGGGTGGCCATCATGGCATTCGCTTTGAGTTCTTGAATCTTCAGGATGCGAGCTTCTGTATCGAGGACACCGCCGGGAATGACTTCACAGCCAATCTTTTCTGCCGCATAATGACCTGCCCAGAAAGCGACAAAGATATTATATCCAAAAGGAAGGAATACCCTGTCCGTTTTCCGGTAGCCCTGTGCATAGAGGAGGTAAGCCCAAGCCTCAGCCCACCACTCCCAATCCTGCCAGGTATCGGGCTGATAGACTGGAGTTCCAGTTGTCCCACTGGTCTGTCGGAATTCGGTGACCTCTTCCAAAGGGACACAGAGGGCGTCTCCGTAAGGGAAGGGATCTTTTCTCTGTATTCCCCTCATCATGGCCTTTTCCACCTTGGGCACCTTGGCGATATCTTCATAGGATTTGATATCACCTGGTTCAAGCCCTGCCTCCTGATAAAGCTTTCGGTGAAACTTTGACCTCTCGTAAGCCCATTCTAAAATCCTCTTAAACTTTTTGAGTTGAAGATCTCTTAGCTTCTCAGGAGGAAGCGTTTCCATTACCGGGTTCCAGTACAGGTCTTTCTGGCTTGAAAATGTTCTCATTTTTCCCCTTTTCCTCCTTATGCCATCCATTTATGTGTATGGAAGAAATTCTTTGCCCAAAATTCCTTGACCAATTTCCATTTTGAGCGTAGCGCTTGCGATTTGTACCGCCTTAATATCTCTTAAACAACGCTCTATGGGGAGTTCTCTGGAATATCCAAGCCCTCCAAACACATCCATGGCATCATTGACCACCCTGTAGGCGACTTCCCCCCCGATCAAATTCGCCATGGCTGCCCACTGGGAGGCTTCACCAGCTTTTTTTTCGATCAAATGGAGAGCTTGATAACAAGTCAGCTTTGCTGCCTCAAGCTGAGTAAAATCCTCTACCAATTTGAATTGAATCCCTTCAAATTTTCCCAATGGTTTTCCAAAAACCTTTCGAATCTTTGCGTATTCCACCGCCTCACCTAAGGCCTGTCTGGCCGTCCCAAGAGCGATCAGGCCTGTTAAAGCTCTTTGTCCCTGGACGGTGGGCTTCAACATCGATAAAGCATTGTTTTTTTCTCCAATGAGATTTTCCGCCGGGACTTTGACATCATTCAAAGCAATATTGCCCCATTTTGTAGCTCTCCAGCCAAAGCCTTGAAGCCTTTGAATGTCTATCCCCGGCCGATTGGCTTCTACAAAGATACAGCTGATCCCCTCTCTCCTTTTTTTATCTGTTTTAGCAAGGACCACGAAGCCCTGGGCCACTTCTGCAAAAGTGATCATTGATTTTTCGCCTGTCACGACATAGGTGTCTTTGACATGTTTTGCCACAGTCTTTATGGCTCTGATGTCCGAACCTGCCTCTGACTCCATGGCTGCAAAAGCGAGGATGCATCTTCCCTTTACGATCTCCGGGAGATAGTTATTTTTAATTGTTTCTAAACCATGTAATAATAATTTTCCAGTAATGTTACAGCCACAGAGGATGATGGCGCAGTTGTGATCGAATCGAGCCACCTCTTCCAATGCAATTCCAGTGGTCACCAGGTCAGCTTCCATTCCTCCATAAAGTGCCGGTAGACGTAGCCCAGTAAGACCAATCTCTGCCATTTTCTTGACAAGATCCCAGGGGAACTCTTCATGGACATCCCAATAAGAAGCCTTGGGAGCCAGTTCCTTTTTGGCAAACTCGTGAACACTTTTTTGAATCAATCTCTGTTCTTCATTCAGCTCAAACATGAAAAAGCCCCTTGTCAGCCAAGCCTTGGGTCAAAAGAGATTAACAAATTTGATTAAATTTTATGAGTCCCCCGGTATTTTGTCAACCACCCCTTCCATTTTATCTGCCTCCCCTGATTGAAAGGATTAAGAAATTATTGTATTGGGAAAAAGAGGGGTAAAAGATAACCAATTTTTATGATGAAGGAAAACGATCAATCAAAAGCGGATGACGAAAAACCTTTGAGGCTCACTCCTTATAAACCTGAGGGCCAGGTCTTTCAGAAACGACATCTCTGTGATTATCTGGGGGAATTATATGAAGCGGCCGAAGACCAAAATGAACCTCGGATAGGAAAAAAGAAAGACTGACCCATCAGGCAGTTCTCCGATACTGTGAGGCATACCAATCGATAACTCGCCTGATCATTCTTTGATAAGAAATCCGTTGCGTTTGTGCTTCTTTCGAATAAGCGTTATTCTGTAGCGAAGTTGCAGAATGACGCATGAAGAACTAAGCAAGTTCCCATTTAATAGATTTCCCTCCAACGGGATATTTTAAACGGGATAAAATCATTCAACTGTGATATGGCCTCACTACAAAATAGAATACCTGTGTTGCCCAAAATATCTGTTTCAACATTTTCATAAGATGAATTGCCTGCCAAGACCGCTCCGGTTATATTTTTTTCCCCCCCTCCTGAAGAAATTAAGCTTCCTGTAACGATAATCGCGCCATACCAGAAGAAGCCTCCTTGAAGTCTAAGATTCCCTTCCACAATTAATATGCCCGCTCCGCCAAACCCCCCTGATAAAATTACTTCGTTAATTTGATTCATATTGAAATAAACGACATTCATCTCCCCGCCATAACTCAATGGGATTTCTGTCGCCTTGGTTGTATCATAAACAGGTGTTCCCCAGTCGTGGCCTTGAAACATAGGCATGTTGGGGGTCAATGTCACATCTGCATTGTATTCATAAGTATAGGTGGCATATCCCTTAAAATTATCTATTATTTTCTGTAAATCTAATATATTACTGGAGTTCGTTATTTGAGGTGGATCTCCGTCAATGGTTGGGTTGCCATTTATACTAATGGTTAAGGTGGTTACAATGCCAGGCTTATCAACCGATCCGCATTGATCCCTTCCCTGGATAGAGGTACTGCTCGATTTAACCGTCACGGGTGCTTTTGAATAAAGTGCAGCGGGAGGATCAAAATTAAGTCCTTTTTTAATCTCAGCCTCAATTACTTTTCTCCCGCCACCCGTGGCAAATCCATGGCTCTTTACTATATACACGGGTTTAGAACCATAGATCACTACGTTCATATTTGAATTGATCTTGTGTCTTACTTCCACCCCGAAATCCAATTGACTCTGCAAGCTTTCTTTAAAGCCGTGCTTTGAGTTGCCCGAATGAAACCCTATCCTTTTGGCTTTTTCTTGATTCATTGCAAGAAAAAGCCTCCAATCGGGGTCCGCTGGATTCTCGTCGGTGATTTTACCGGTGGCTCCCTGCTTGAATCGACCCTTCACTTCGTTTATTCCTGCCTCGGCAATGTAAAAAGCTTCCTCAGAGGCTCTCTTGTTGCCTGAAATAGCTGAATCATAACTCGAGGTATTCAGAGAGCTGATCCCAATTAATGTCAGGACCAGCAATATTAGAATGGCTAAGATTAAAACAACACCATTTTCCTCTCTTAAATGGTTCATTCTTATTTTCTTATCCCCTCGCTTTGATGAGCTGGTCATGGACCATAGTTTCTCATTTTAATCACAGAGGTTCTTTCCCTTCTCCGGTACCTGTCCCTATTGAATATTGGGTATCGGCCCTCATTGTTCTTGCCTTGACGATTGTACCCACGATCCGAATAACTTCGGGGTTTGCCTGTGAATCCAACCTATTTTAAGCAAATACTGTGCCAAAAGCGTACTAAGGGTCAAACAACTTGATTTTAAAGGACTTTTCAGGAAACAAAATTAGAGGAAAGAAGAAGAATGTGACCTTTTTTGTCTCAAAGAATAAATATTTGTTGATTCATCATTGAATCGATAGACCATAAGCGATTTCAATTACAAGTATTGTATTTTAAGGGAATTATTTGAAAAATTTAGCGCAGGTAAAAGAAGAGATTGGAGGGCAAATAACATCTATCGGGGTCTATTTTTTTTCTAATAATGCTTTTAACTCATCTATAAGACCATGGACATGCTCGTCCTCGCTCTTTTCATTTTTTGTTCGTTTTAGAGCCCCCGATTCACTTAACATCTTCTGTAATCTAATAATAAACTCCAAAGGAGAAAATGGTTTTTTTATAAATTCTCGGGCGCCGACAGAAATTGCTGTCCCTGCGGAATATTCTTCATCATAGGCCGTCATGACCATTACAGGAATATCTGGATAGTGTCTTGATATTTCCCTGACAAGAAATATTCCATCCATTTCGGGCATTTTAATGTCTGTGATTATAGCATCAAATTTATTTGCTTTCATTTTATTCAGAGCATCAACACCATTATTTGCGGTGATACATGAATGCCCAACCCTGGATAAAAAAGTAACCACTAAGTTCCTTATCAATTCTTCATCATCAACGACAAGAATTTTAAGTCTGGAAGGTTCTGTCCCTTGAATCTGCGACATGAGAAAAACCTCTACTTTAGTCCTTGATAATTTTAACTGGCCTTGAATAACTAAGTCAACAATTTTTTAAGGACAATCTTTTATGGAAGAATTAACGATTACCACTTAAAAAGTTGTATGAAAAGAGGATTTTAGAAAATCACGACTTCAGAGGGAGGATTGTTCAAGAGGGTTGACAGGGTAAATTGGACGAAATGAATTTTTCTATTCTATGAAATTTCTACGCCCGAGTAAGTTTCTATTTTAACGGAAAAAGGTTTTCTAATGGCAGCACCAAGACGGAGCATGCCTGATTCGCATCCGTTTGGCAGCGACCTCTTTCTTGTTTAGGGGTCAACGTATCTTAGGGCGATCTGACGGAAATCTTCTTTCACCGCGAGGAAGGCATCCACGATATTCGGATCGAATTGTGATCCTTTTGCTTCGGTAATGATGTTGACAGCCTCTTCATGCGAGAGCTGAGATTTGTATACCCGTTTGCTTGTTATTGCATCGTATGTGTCAGCAAGCGCCATCAGTCGGCCTGGCACCGGAATTTGGTCCCCTCTGAGACCTTCCGGATATCCGGTCCCGTCCCATCTTTCATGGTGTGTGTAGGCGATTTCCCGGGCAAAACGTAGAAAGGATATTTTCCCAAGCTTTTTTTCTGCAGAAAGGATGGCATCGCGGCCAAAAATCGTATGCTGTTTCATCTCCTCAAATTCTTGTTCGGTCAGTTTACCAGGCTTGAGTAAAATTTTGTCTGAAACTCCCACCTTCCCGATATCGTGGAGTGGGGCGGACTTGCACAAAAGGTCTATGGTTTCATCATCCAAAAACGTTTTGAATCCAGCCTGATTCTTCACACGCTCGGCGAGGAGCCGAACGTAGTTCTGAGTGCGCTTGATATGTCCCCCTGTATCCGGATCCCGTGTTTCGGTGAGGGAGGACATGCTCTCGATGGTGGCTTCCTGGACCATGGCAAGCTCCCGGGTGCGCTCTTTTGCCCTTTGTTCCTCATGCCAGAACTTGAAAAAAGTGATCAGGGAGAAGTTACAGACTAACACCATCAAGGGTAAGATCGGTGAGATAAAGATACTCTCATTTCGAAACATCCACACCGATGTCTGCCAGGCGCCCACTCCTGTGACTCCAAGCAGGAGGGAACTCCAGGCAGCCCCGGTCCAGGTGAGAATAAGTGTCGAAAAAAGTCCAAATAATAACGCCAGCAGGGATTCTATCCCCAAGGCCCATTTTGGCCGGGAGAGAAAGTCCTTTTTGAGGATATTATCAACAACCGTCGCATGAATCTCCACACCTGGAAAAGTGAGGTCGAAAGGAGTGGATTTTAACTCTTTCATCCCCGATGCAGAGGTTCCCACGAATACTATCTTTCCCTGTATTTTCTCTTTCGGGATACGGTCAACCAGTATATCCGCAGCGGAGATGTATTGAAAAGTTTTACTCTTGCCCCGATAACGGAGTAGCATGTTTCCTTTCGAGGTCAGTGGGATAGCTGTCTTATCCAGATATAAAGACTCCCCTTCGCTCTTCCCTGTTTTTAGAAGGATATCTTTTACACCAACAGACTGTATCAGTGTTGCCAGGGCAAGACTTGGATAGAATCTGCCTTGGTATTCAATAATGAGTGGAACACTTCTCAGAATGCCATCCCGGTCTAACGAAACATTAAAAAATCCGGATGAACCTGCAGCCTTGGAAAGTTTTTTCAGATTACAGGCCACCCCACGGCCATTGATGAAAACCGGAGAAACTTTCTCTTCTTGGAAATGTCCAAGTTTATTGATAGGTAATGGGTGTAACAGACACTTGTCTGAATCAGAATCTTCTTCAAACAAGAATTGATAACCTAATATCACCCTTCCTCTTGAAAGAGCATCAGCTAATCTCTGGTCGCTATCCCTGATATTGCGAGGAACCTCTCCGAATCCGAAATCGACTCCGAAATCATGTAGAAGCTCCTTTCTTATCGAAACAAGTGAAATTCTATCATCCTCTGCGAACATCATATCGAGACCGATGCTTAAGGCTCCTAACTCTCTGAGTTTGTCGAGCAGGATTGCAATTCGATAGCGTGGCCAGGGCCATTGACCGTACTGGCGAAGGCTTTTTTCATCGATATCAATAATGACAGGAATAGGAGAGGGCTGACCGGGGTTGGCGGAGAGCAGTGTGTCGTAGACTCTGTTGTTAAAGAAGTTAAAGAAGGTGGGTTTGAATAGACTTATAAAAAATAGAAAAACCGAGAAAAAGATCCCATAAAGTAGGAGATGTTGGCGGTGTTTCAGGTCCCTTCTAATGATTGGCTTTTTGCTTTCTGAGCGCACCATGCGTTTAGATTACATTGGAACGGGAAAACATCCCATTTTACAATACGTCAATTCAGAAAGGTCGGGCTGTATGAATAGCGAATAGATGGGAAATGAACCTCTCTTCTTTTTTTCAATGAAGAATAGGGCACCCGTCCCAAAAAAAGACTTTGTCTTATCTAACGATGACCTCCACCCTCCGGTTACGGGGTTCGGGGACCTCGTCTCCGGTTATTACGAGGGGTCTCGCCTTGCCATAATATGAAACGAAAAGGGTACTCGAGTTGATGCCGCTTGAAATGAGCAGATTTCGGATATGGTTTGCCCGTCTTGAAGAGAGTTCAATATTGTATGCCTCTGTCCCGACAAGATCGGTATGACCTACGACATAGACTTCTTTTGATTTACGGGTCTTAATCGTTTGCGAAACCTCTGGCAGCAGGCTATTGGATTCAAGTGTGAGTTTGGTTGTATCATGCTCGAAGTACAGAATAAATGAGACAAATCGACCCTCGGGGTCCGGCTGAGCCGCGAGGGCTGGTCCAAAAACATCCTTGATTTCTTTTTCTTCTATGGCCTTGGGAATCATCGGCGGTTTATTCGGATCTATAACCTCCGTGGCGTACCCAGGTTTGTCGATAGTCTGAGACCCTCCATTGGTGGTCACTGTCACGGCACCCCCCTTACCATCCGGATCAGGTAAGAGGACAATCAGATCACGCTTTGCTCGATGTGCACCACATCCGGTTAGGAGACAAAAAAAGATCCAAACAACAATGACATTAAGCCATCGCTCCATCTATTCACCCGATTTCCCTTTTTGTCAAGCGCTTCTTTTCTAATCCCCTTCGACTTTCACGGCAAATTTTGTTCCTCTAATTCCTATGGAAGCGGTCGGGGTATTAAAATGTGCTGACTCCGGTGCGAGCTTAGAGATGAGCCCCGAAAGATAGGCGGCCGTCCCTTTCAGCATCCTGACTGCAATCGAGAAATTCCCTTGCTTTGGGGCAAATACAAATTCATCAATGACTAAGGCGCTACCGGGTCCCAATGACAAAAAAGTGTCGTCGTTAAAAACAATGCCGATGGATCCGTCAGGACCGGTCCGGATCATATCATTCTTCCAGATCTCCAGGCCGATGGTAGCTGAGATTGTGCACTCTTGCCTGACAACCGTCGCCACCCCACCCAATTTTTTAACAACTGCGATGGAAGACGAGGCATTAACGGGGGAAAACTCCCCGCCAATGGATAAGAGGAGTAAGATCATCGCCAGAAGGAGAATCAATCTTTTCTTATAATTCATCTTAGAACCTCCGAAAATTCTTGCACCCTGCATACTTTCACGCAAGAATCAAGCCAGTTAAATATAGCTTAAGTATGTAGATAAAATCAAGTAGTTAACTCGGTTATATGAATCACTATTATTCAGCATTGCGCCATATTTTGTCAGTAAAAGACAATTTGTCATTATAAACCGCCAAGATTTTTTTTTAGAAGAAACAGAAAAAGAGAAAGGAACGTCAGGCGAGCAATTATGCCCAATTATAAAATTTCAACACGGAAAGGAATTTTTAAATTCTGAGAGTTTTTCTGTGAATTGTCTTCTTATCCGGGGAACCCGGGGGAAGTTGCCCGCTTCTTTGAGTCCCTCAACAATTTTGCCAAAGATTTTATGAGTGGGCAAGTTAATTCTTGAAGCCCTTCTTTCTTAACGTTTTCTTCAAGCTATTGCTTCCCCAGCGGTTGAAGAGATGGTGGTCGATCCCGAAAAGATCAAGGACCTTTCCAACCGTGTGGTTGATAAGATCGTCAATGGTCTTTGGATGAAAGTAGAAGGCAGGGATTGGAGGAAGTAAGGTGGCGCCCATTCGGCTTGCCTGAAGCATCAGTTCGATATGGCCCAGATGGAAGGGAGTTTCCCGGACGACCAGAACAAGTTTCCTCCGTTCCTTGAGTGTAACATCTGCGGCGCGGATCAAAAGATTTTCATTGAAAGAATTGGCAATACCAGAAAGGCTTTTAATGGAGCAGGGAATAATGACCATTCCTTCAGAGAGAAAGGACCCGCTGGAGATAGAAGCCCCCAGGTCTTCGTTTTCATAGACACAGGAAGCTAAACCCTTCACGTCCTCAACCAGATAAGGCGTCTCTTGTAAGATGATCTTCTTGGAGGTAGAGGAGATAACGAGGTGGGTTTCGATCTTTTTCTGCCTGAGGATTTCTAAAAGCCTAATTCCGTAGATTGAACCTGTTGCTCCTGAAATTCCCACAATAAGTCGCATCGATTTCACCTTGAACCTCAGACTTTGATGGATTCGAAACCCACCTGTAAAGCCTTCACGATAGCTTGTGCAAACTCAGGCGTGTTAATGTTGGTATCCACCATAACGATCTTGATCTCCGGATTGAGATACTTTCTCAATGCCTCAAAGAAAGCTTTATCCGCAATGGGATCGTAAAGGGCTCCTCCTTCCACGCTGAGAGAAGAAAACCCTTTCTGAGGGATGATAAATTTGACTAAATTTTTATTGGAATACTGATTGAGCTTTTCAGCCGTGGCCTTGGCAATGGTTTCCATTTCTTCTACACTTGTCCTTGCCTGTACCCTTATCGCATCCTGGATCAGGATTTTTCTCTCCGCCAATTTCCTGGAGATCCAGAGGGGGTCCCCCTTGTCCCTTCTGTCAATGGGGCCGCAGCTGATCATATCAAAACCGCAGGGGGCAAGAATGTAAGGAATGGAGGTGTGGAGAGCTGCATCCAACCGATTGGGTCCGGAAGCCCGGTTGCCGCCGAAAAGAAATTCACTGAAACTTGCGGGGACCAAATCAATGAAAGCCTCGAAGAACCCCTGGCTGACGAGATCCACCGCAGCTCGATCTCCCAATCCGGTCGCGTGAAAGGAGATGATGTCATAATCTTTGTCCAGAAGTTCTCTGACATAGTGAGCCCCTTTATCACAGAAACCGAATTCTGTGAGGGCGACCGAAGGCTTTTTCTCCTTCTTAATAGGTTCCCATCCCTCCACCATCCCGCATATTGCATTGGCGCCGTTGACTGCCAAGGTTTTCACCAGCGGATTTAACCCTACTGTATCGACTACGCTGTGCATGACTGTGATGTCTCTTAGCCCAAAATAATCAGCAAGCTTGTTGGCATAGGCGGGCATGGCCGTGACACTTGAAATCAATAGCTTGGGGACTCCGAAAGGTAGAGATTTCATAGCGGTCAAGGAGATGAAGGTCCCGGTCATGCCTGCTATGGCAATCACCCCCTGAAGTTCACCTGCTTGATAAAACTCAGTCACCTTTTTGGTTAGGCCTTCTGCCACCATGGAAGTTGCTTTTTCTCTCTCCTTGGCGAGCATTCCCTTAATTTGTTCGATCGTTCCTCCGCCCATCCGGGCGATGTCCTCGCAATTCACATCTGCTTTTAACGAGGAAGCAATGGCGCCGGTGCCAATGCTCACATCGATCAGGATACTTCGATGACCTCGTCGCTCGATCCGGTTTTTAATGACCTTGAGAGCTTCTTCCCTTTCATCCAACATTCCGATCACAATGATTGACATCTTCTTTCCCACTTTTTCAGTTCCGATCACAAACCATATTCATTCCAACGGCGTTGAACCTTTTTCACTATCTCTTCATCCAGTTTAATTTCAAGCGGTTTCCGTTCCCATTCGAATGGGATACAGGCATCCATGATGATTCGAGAAACAATCTCTCGGGATTCAATGGGAAGAGCCGGATCAAGGGGGGTGGAACGGCCTCTCTTTATAATCTGCGTACTCCGATAGGGATCGTAACGCATGGCCAAAGCCCATAAGACCCTGTCAATGTCATCGGCCCTGATGTCGTCATCGACTACAATGACCCCCTTCATGCCATAATGGCCTGTCGTGGTGGAGATCACTGCTGTGCCCACCTGCATGGAGTGTCCCGGGTACATCTGCCTAACAGATACAATTCCCCAGAATCTCCCCCCCATTTCGGGAGGAATATAGACAGACTGAATTCCTGGAACCTTCATGTTCTCAAGGTCTGTCCAGAGGGTTGCTGTCCGGTTCAGAGACTGGATCATATGCGTATCTGTCACCGGTTTACCCACAGAAGTAGACCAAAAGACTGGATTGTTCCGGTGCAGAATTCGCTTTACCGTCAGGGCGGGTTTAGGCCATTCTTCCCCGGTTTTCCCGGAATAGTAGCCCGTGTATTCTCCAAAAGGACCCTCCTCCCTGAATTTTTCAGGATCGGTCTCGATTTGACCCTCCAGGATGATTTCTGCATTGCTGGGAAGGGGGAGGCCGGTGAGGTCGCTTTTAATGACCTCAGATGGATTCTCTCTTAAAGATCCCACGATGTCATACTCGCAAACACCGGCAGAGACCAACGTGCTCCCTGCCAAGAAGAGGAGAGGATCACCCCCAATGACCGCCGCTGCAGGCATGGGTTTTTTCATCTTTTGGTATTTTTTGAGCATGAAGTCAGCATGTTTCCCCTTAATGATTTGAACTCCGGTTGTGTTCTCATCCAAAACCTGCATTCGATAAGTCCCCAAATTGATCCAATCGCCTTCGGGATCTTTGGTAATGAGAAAAACAGCCGTCCCAATGAACCGACCCCCATCCATCGGATAGAATTTGGGGGCGGGGAAATTGAAAAGGTTAACATCACGACCCTGGATGATGTTCTCCAAAACTGGCCCGTGTTTGACTTCTACGGGAGGGATGAGTTTCTTGGTTGTATGTTCCATCCATCTTTTCGCCATCTCGCACATTGAAAAATGGTATGGCATTCCAAGGGCAATCGCCAGGCGCTTTGGAGAAGTGAACGCGCTTGCCAACACAGGAATCTGGTAGTCCTTCACTTTTTCGAAAAGCAAGGCAGGACCCTTTTTCTCCTCGTTCAGTTTGGCAATATGGGAAAGTTCAAGCTCCCAGTCTACCTCCGCTTTAATCCTTTTCAGCTCTCCTTCCTCTTCACACTTTTTTATAAAATCTCTAAGATCCATAATTTTCCTCCTTCTTTAAGGACTTAATAACTTGAGATTATCTTTTTAAATTATTCTCTTGTCAATTCATTTATTATTATGTTTAAATAACCAAAGGTTATAAGAAGATGAACAAAAAAAGCCTCCTGTATGCCTCATTAAATTCTTTGCTTGTATTCCACGAGGTTGCAAAACATCGAAGCTTCTCCAAAGCAGCGGAGGGGTTATTCATCTCTCAACCTGCTGTGACGAAACATATCAAAGAGTTAGAGCGAAAGGTCGAGATGGGACTGATTCAGAGGAGAAGAGGGGGGTTTTTACTGACCGAGGCCGGGAAAATTCTCTTTAAATATACCCATAAAATTTCTTCTTGCATCATGGATATCGAGAATCTTTTAGAAGATCTAAAAAAGGACCATCAGGGCATTTTAAAGATAGGGACCACTGAATCCTATTCTAAGGGTTTGATGCCGGAACTTCTTTCGGGATTTCAGACCTCTTTCCCTTTCATGAAGATTGCCCTGGATGTAGGGAACTCCGAGGAGATTGAAAAGAGCCTTCTCGTCTATAAAAATGACCTGGCATTAATTGCGGTGACAAAGAAATCCTCCAGGTTTGAATCCATTCCATTTCTAAAGGAAGGGTTAGTTCTCATCGTTTCGCCCAACCATCTTCTGTCAAAGAAGAAATCGGTCTCACTGAAGGAACTTGGGAAATATCCTCTGATCATTCGAGCAAAAGGTTCAACGACCAGAAGGATCATCTTACAGGCATTTAAAGATGTGGGAATTCACCCCTCCCTATTGATTGAGGCAGGAAGTTCTGAATTTATCAAACAGTGGGTTTCAGAAGGGAAGGGGATCTCTATCATTGTCAGGAGGACCGTGGAGGATGAGGAGAAAAGGGGGATCATTAAAACCATCCCTTTGTCAGAGAAACTTTATCTCCAGGTGGCCTTTCTCTATCTGAAGAAAGAAAAATCTAACCCTGCCATTAAAACCTTCGTCAATTTTATTGAAAATCAAGGAAGAAGGTTGATCAAATCTGAACAATAGGACTCCTTTCATTAGAATCTTCTCATGTGAATTTTTTCATATTGACAATTTATCTAACTGCCTATAAAAGATAGATGCTAAGGTAAAGTTTTTTTAAGTCATTCATCATCAAAGCATGCTTCCGGATTTATCCAAGTTACTGCTTAAGGTGGGAGAGATCCTAATTCATACTGTTATCTCTTTGAGATAATAAAAAAAGAAAGGAGGGTAATTATGGCCGAGAAGAAAGGTTTTCCAATGCCGTTGGAGGTGGAGTATCCGAAAGAACTGGAAGGTTGGGAGGAGATGTACCCGCCAATGTATATGTTTAGCAAGGACAGAAAAGATTGGGAGGAAAAACACTTTTGGTTCCACGACAAAATCCATGCCCCGGAGGCAATGTACCCACTGGACCTGATATTTCATGAGGCTTGGCAAATTTCCCTTTCTCAATATACGACAAGAGTCTTTTGCATCCCGCCAGCCCAGGGGATTGCTCAAAGGATGGTCGGTTGCTATATGTACATTACTCCGGTTGCGCCGCCTCCGCCGGAGATCATCGGAGAGAAGGCAGGTCTCTTCCAAAAACGCGTTTTTTATGTATTCGACCATTATGATGAACTCTGGGGGGTGTGGCTAAAGAAGTTCAAGGCCTTGGGCGAGGAAATGGCCAGCATCAAAGTCCCGGCAGAATTCCCTAAGTTCGAATCAGATGATACCGTATTGCCCGAACCAAGAGGGTATTATACTTCATTTGAGGTAATGGATGCCTGGGATAGGCTCGTCAATTTAATGATCAAAGGATGGCAGTATCATTTCCAATACCTAAACCTGGCTTATCTCGCCTATTTACTTTTTGCAGACATTTGTCGGAAGCTCTTTCCCGGACTCAGTGAAAGCACCATTGGAAAACTTGTTGCGGGCGCCTATGTCCAGATGTTTCGACCGGAAGAGGAGTTGTGTAGACTTGCCCGTTTGGCGGCGGCAGTGCCGGCTGTTGCAAAGATCCTGAAGAGTGATATTCCTGCGGGTAATAAGATCGAATCATTGAGAAAGACCGCTGAAGGAAATGACTGGCTGGTGGAATATGAAAAATCGAAAGATCCATGGTTCTTTGTCTCCTGCGGAAGCGGATGGTTCCATTATGAAGGGAGTTGGACGACGAAGTTGGAAATTCCTTTCGGATACCTGAAGGGAGATATTGAAAGAATCGAAAGAGGAGAAAAGATCGAGAGGGATGTTCCAAGCATTGACAAAGCGAGGGCGGAACTGGCTGAAGAATATCGGAAACTCATCAAAACGGATGAGGACAGGAAATCGTTTGATGACACCTATCGAGCGGTCCGAACCATTTATAAATACGCTGAGGATCATCTCTTCTGGGTGGAGCACTGGTTTCATACCATATGGTTTGATAAGGTTAGAGAGTTTGGGCGTCTCCTTGTGAAATCTGGAATGTTAAAAGGAGTCGATGATATCTACCTCTTCAATAGGTTTGAAGTTCCCCTTCTCATGGAAGATATGGCAACGACATGGGCATTAGGTGAAGGTGTCCCTTCAAGGTTCCAATACTGGCAGACCAAGGCAGAAAAGAGAAAGAAGATATTAGATGCGGCAAAGAAGTGGAATCCAATCCCCGCCCTTGGGACACCGCCCGAAGAGGTTGCAGAACCCTTTACCGTGATGCTCTGGGGAATTACAACGGATAAAGTTCAAGATTGGCTAAAGGGAATGGCCGTTGTTCCCGGAGAGGTGACTGAACTGAAGGGATTTGCATCATCAGCAGGGGTCGTTGAAGGAAAGGTGAGGGTAGTCAAACATCTTGAAGAAATTACCAAGATTGAACAGGGTGAAATCCTGGTTTGCCCAACAACCAACCCAGCCTGGGCTCCAATCTTTACCAAAATAAAAGCCTCCATTACGGACATCGGTGGCCTGACCAGTCATGCCGCGATTGTATGTAGGGAGTACGGAGTCCCATCGGTCACTGGCACAGGAATAGCTACTTCTGTGCTCAAGACGGGTGATACGGTAAAAGTGGACGGTAATACAGGGATAGTGAAAATATTAAAAAGAGCCTAAGAAGGATAAAGGTGTGAGGTTGGAGGGGTAAGGCAACTGTTATTAAAAAAGATTTTGCCTTTAACCTCCAACCCTTTGCCTTAATCCATGGAGTTCGTCATGCCTTACACACTTTGGTTTGATAAGGCTGGGAAGGAGGCTATCGGACTTGTTGGAGGGAAAAATGCCAGCCTCGGTGAGTTAATCAGAGCCGATATCCCAGTTCCGCCCGGTTTTTCTGTCACCACCGAAACCTATAGTGAATTTCTAATTGGAGGAGGACTGAAGGAGAAGATCGAAAACATCCTTTCCAATATTGACATTCAGGATGTTTCTTCTTTGGAGAGCATCAGCAAAGTAATCAGACAACTCATGGCTGAAGCCACATTTTCAAAAAGAGTTGAGGAGGAAATAAGTTCTAACTATCAAGCACTCGCTCAGGTATTCGATGTTCACGACCTCCCTGTGGCGGTGCGTTCAAGCGCCACAGCTGAGGATTTGCCTGGGGCAAGTTTTGCCGGACAGCAGGATACCTTCCTGTGGGTGCAGGGTCGTGATGAAGTCCTAGAAAAAATTAAATTATGTATGTCGAGCCTTTTCACCCCTCGAGCGATTTCTTATCGAATAAAAATGGGGTTCCCTCATGAGAAGGTGTTGATCAGCGTGGGTGTCCAGAAGATCGTGGATGCCAGAGCCGCAGGCGTGATGTTTACCTTAAATCCAACCAATGGGGATCCATCGAAGGTGGTCATTGAGGGGAACTGGGGACTTGGGGAGACCGTCGTTTCAGGGATTTGTAATCCGGATAAATTTGTTGTGGACAAGGTGACCAAGGAGATAGGAAGAACAATCTCTCTGAAAGAATGTGAATGTACATACGATCCTGTGAGAGGGGGGGTTGCCCACGTGGATACTCCTCCCGAGCGGCGGGAGATCCCATGTATTGAAGATCAAGAAATCCTTGAGTTGGCAAGGTATGCAAAAAGAGTAGAAGAGTATTATGGTTGTCCTCAGGATATCGAATGGGCCATCGACAAACAAAAACCCTTCCCTTTGAACATTTTCATGGTGCAAAGCCGGCCCGAAACGATATGGAGCCAGCAGAAAAAGGAGCCTGTCCTTGGGAAAAAGAGTGTTTACGAACTCCTGATGGAAAAGGCTTTGACCCGGGTAAAAGTTAGTTCTTAAGTAATTTGGCTAAGAGATTTTAACTCGCCCTAGATTATCCAGAAAAAAGATTTTAAGAAATCAAAT
>DCUS01000021.1:0-6022 GCA_002327885.1 Syntrophaceae bacterium UBA2208 | reverse complement strand
GTTGTAGGGATTGTCATATTCGTATACTGCATCTCTCCTGCATCTATTGTTCTGAAAATCATCCCCGCAACACTCATTATGCTCATTGTCCTCGGCCACTTAGTCCTTTTGGGTGATAATTGGCCTTGGGCGCCTCCGGCCGGGAATTGGACGCCTGCCAAATCCCGATTCAATGCAGGACTTGGCATGACTATCCTCTGGGCCGTCTTCACTTTTGTCATATTGCTCTTTATGAAATTCATCTATCCAAAATGGCCAATAGGCCCCCTCTACCTTTGGTTTGGGGTTATCGGGTTCTGGGCATCCCTCCTTTATGGAGTGGTTTGGGGAGGATGGCCTTTTAAGGGTAAGCTCCATCCCTGGGGAACGATGGCGATCAGTTTCATTATTGTCATGGTCGTTTCCATCCTGATCTGGAATTTGTTAACCAATCTTGAAGGAACACCCCTTGCGGATACTCCAATCAATCATAAAGGACCCCTCAATGTGGACTGGTTGACAGGATACCTGGTCTGGTCGATTGCCTGGTTCTTCGTGTTCAGCCCAGTCTTTACCACGCAAGGATGGCCCTTCGGCAAATGGGGACACCCTGGCGCAGCCATTGGCCAGACAATTCTTGCCCACCTTTTAGGCTATATCTTCTGGAAAGGGAGCTTGGGGTTAGGACTCAGTCCAACCTTCTCTTTTGCTGCATTGGGTTCATCGCTCATCTTCTGGTCTCTGGTTTACTGCTGGCATCTCCAGTTCTGGGGAGTCACGAAATACACCTTTGCTAAAAGAGCCGTTTTAGCGTTTATTGTTCAGTGCATCATCATCGTTATTTGGATCATCCTCATGAAACTGATTCTCGGCTCTGCGGGGGAGGCTGCGGTTGCTGCTAAACTTCCGGCTGATGTGAATATTATGATCATTTACCTGAACCTCTGTATTGTTGGGCCAGCTCTCATCGCCCATAATGCTTTTTGGTTGAGATGGCCTTTAACCCTGCCCAATCCGCCTGGAACTCCACCCCCTGACCAAGCTGCATAAAAAAATAGCCCTGGGAGGACCCTTCCAGGGCTTTACCTTCGATTAAGAGTGATGAGTTCGTATCATATTATCTAAGACAACCACTGCTCTTAAAGCAAAAGCAGGGTCACTGATGTGGACGTCGATTTCTTCAATAGGGATATTCGGGTTGAGAATCTTTCTCAACTCTTCCACAAAAATCTGGTCCGTCTTTGGATCATAAAGCTCCATCCCAGCTTTATCAGCTTCCGACCAGCCTCTTTTTGGGATCAGTACATGGGTTGGTCCCTTTGATCGATTCAATTTTTCTCCTATGATTTGAGCAAATTGTTTCATCTCTTCAGATTCCATACGAGCACAGAATCGGATATCATGGGAATGAATCTTTCTTCCTTTGAGTTGGTCCGGCATGGGATAAAAAGGACTGAAGACAGCATTATCCAGTCCCCCTGGTACGACAACCAGGGGGACTCCAAACCGGCCTGCTGTCTCCAATCGCATCGGTCCGATCCCTTTACAATATCCCCCAAACATTTCATCCGCTATTTCGTGAGTCGTAAAATCGAGGACACCAGTAACCAATCCTTGGGCGATAAATTCCTCCATGGCCATGCCGCCGCATCCATTGGCATGAAAAGCAATCATTTCATACCCTTTTTCCTGAAGCAGCGGTTCTGCATTCATCGCACAAGCTGAATTAATTCCATAGGCGGTTACCGCGACCATCGGTTTTTCTTTCTTAACCTCACTTCCCTTTTCCATCATTCCACATACGGCATAAGCGGCCTGTCCAAGCATCAGACGTATAAATTCATTGAAACCCAGGATGTCCGCAACCGAATGAAACATCACGATATCTTTTGTCCCGATATATTCTTTGATATCCCTGGAGGCCACTGTGGAGAGGACCACCTTGGGCAGTCCAAAAGGGAGGGAACGCATAATATGTGTCACGATCGCTGTCCCTGTTCCCCCTCCCATCCCGAATATCCCATGAAGCTTCCCTTTTTCAAACAGACCTCTTGTTAGGACCGCTCCGCCTTCTTGGACGGCTTTAAAAGCGAGGGAACGACTCTTTTCTCTAACTAAATTCTCCCAATGATACCCTGCCGCCGCCACCACTTCTTCCCTTGTTATGTCAGGAGGTGTTAAAGGTTCCCCCAGGGTCCCGACATCCATAAGCATGGGATGGACACCGAGTTTTTGCACGCAATCCTTTACATAGGCCGCTTCCCTCCCTTTTGTATCGAGAGTGGCAATGATGAGCAGATATCTTTTCATCGTTTATCTTTCCCCCGGAACTCTACAGACATAAATCTCAATTCAATTTAGCAGGAGTTGTACACTTTTTCAAATTTTTCTATTGAAATTTCCTAAAATGATAGATATCTTCTTATATAAACCCGGTTAGAAATTTCAGCGGGGCATTAAACCCCGCCGGAATTATTCCAAAAATGTAACTCCGCTGCAGAACAGTGGGGCATTACTTCTAACGGGGTAAAGGAGGAATAACAATGTCACAGATTATTGTTGCACAAAATGTTAATGGGATTGTACTGGCAGGTGAGAATCGAGCGACGCACCTGGATGACTCAGGGAAGGAAATTCAGTTAGACGTGAATCGCCTTCTCCCGCTTACATCCCACACTGCCCTTATGTTAGCTGGGGCAGCGGAAGGGAGAGATATGGGGAATGCCCTAAAAGATTTTCTTTTAGGGGAAAAACTAAACGATGTACAGGACGTTTATGGAGCAGCCCTCGCTTATCTCTCGACGGAGTATGAGCGGTTTATGAGAAAGAAATGTGAGTCGCTCCCGCTTGATCCAATCCATCAGGTTTCTTTCGTCCTGGCCGGAAGGACGGAGCAGGATCAAAAGATGCCATTTCGACTTTATTTTCTCTGGACCAAAAAGAAACTTCCCCGGCTCGACGGGGATGAGATTTCGAACGCCTTCTCCCTGCCGAGAAGGATGGGCTTGGAGTTTCAGTTAAACAAGATGTGTAAGGAGAACGCTCCATTAAAAGAAATCCTAAAAAAGATGACAGAGGGAATGGAGCAATTAAAAATGAAGGGAGAGGTGAGCGGTCCGTTCTCTTTTGGAATGATCACAAAAGAAGGGTATCAATCTCTCAACCCCTGAAGAAAACTTCTCACATTTCTCCCAAGAACAGAATGGTTATAGCCACCTTCGAGGACGCCAAATCGCCTTCCCTGGCAGCGTTCGAGGGAGGCTTCTTTGGCCCATTGCCCGATGGTGAAATAGTCCTCGGTTTTAAGCAGTCCTCCCCAATCCTCTTGGTGACGATCAAATCCTGCGGAGATGGCAATGATGTCGTAAGGTTTTTCTGTCCGGAGGCCTCGTTTTACCTCTTCTAAGAACCCCTCCCGGAGAATTCCTTCGGGATGGAAATAACTCACCGATGGTGAGCCGGTGAAGGTATTGGAGGTACCATCCCCGTAATGAAGATCAAAATCGAGAATAAGGGCGTTTTTGATCTTCTCCTCACTGATGAGCCTTTTGATGGCAATGGCAATATTATTGAAGTAACAAAACCCCCAACAGGAATGGGGGCTGGCATGGTGTCCCGGAGGCCGGATCAAACCGAAAGCCGGTTGGCCTTCGAAAGCCGTTTCTGCCGCCAAAATGGCTCCCCCGGCGGCGAGGAGGCCGACTTCATAAATTTGAGAATCTTCCCTGACAAATTGGATATGATTCTTTCCATGAACTCTCTCCAGATCCCTTACTGAAGCAGGTTCCGGTTCCATAAATTCAAACTCTTTCTCTAATGTTTTTACCATGGATTCCATTCTTCCGGAGGCCGCTGCCGGATCGGAAGTATAGACTTCATAAAATCTTGGATGAAAAATCACCTTCATTGGGCTTCCTTTCTTCAAAAAGATTAGATTAGTTTGCATTTTAGCATACCCCTGCTTTGGTGTATAGGGTCATCAGGGGAAGAGTCCGAAATAATATATTAGAATTTGCGAAGATGTTGCACCCCCTTTGTTACTGTAGTATAGTCACTCTAACCTCAAGTCGAATGAAAGGGATGACCGATGGGAACCCTCATCAATGCTATAGCAATTGTCGCAGGTGGGACATTGGGTTTATTATTCCGGAAACGTCTGCCAGAGCGGGTTGCCCAGACGACTTTGCAGGTGTTAGGCCTTTTCACTTTGGTGGTTGGGCTAAGCATGGCGATCCAGGGCATCGAACTTATCCTGATTCTGGTCAGTTTAGCGGCAGGGGCGATTTTAGGAGAATGGATCAATATTGAAGACCGTTTGGAGATGCTGGGAGTTTGGCTGGAGAAAAAACTTCACATCACTGAGGGGAGTCCTGCTAAGGGGTTCATCTATGCGAGCTTGTTATTCTGTGTGGGTTCCATGGCAATCGTGGGGAGTATTACGGATGGACTTAAAGGGGACCCTTCGATTCTGATCACCAAAGCGATGATGGATGGAATCATCTCCATCCCCTTTGCCGCCGGGATGGGTTATGGTGTCCTGGGCTCCTCTCTCCCCGTGTTGCTCTATCAGGGGAGTCTCACTTTACTCGCATGGAAACTTCAGTCGGTCTTCACTCCTGAAATAATCAGAGAGATCACTTCTCTCGGGGGAATCATTGTGATGGGAATTGGCATCAATATTCTTGGATTACAAAAAATCAGGGTAAGCAATATGATTCCCGCTTTGGTATTCATTGTCGTGATTCTATACCTCAAAACATTTTTCTCCTTCTGAGACGAAGGGAAAAATAGGCAGAACATATCATGGTGTCATGAGGAGAAAATATGATGGGAAATGAGAAGAAGAATGCCATCAAAGAGAGACTGCCTGTGAGGCGGTTGAATCGTATTCTGGCGATGCTTCTCTTAGAGGTGAAAAGCCTGACCGATGAGGGGAGAGATCTTCCTATCCGATGGAGCCTCATGCATATGTATTCGAGTTCCCAACTTGCAAAATTATTAGCCATACATCGTGGGATCGACCCTGAATTAGCGGGGATTGCCGCAGCGCTTCATGATATTGGCGTAGTCATGACCAAAAAGCACAGAGGTCATGCTGAAGCCGCTTCTCCCTATGTCTATGATTTCTTAGGAAGATACAACCGAGAATTAGGAACAAAACTTACTAAAGTGACCGAGGAAGAGATGGAGGCCATCGTCAAGGCAGTTGTTCAACATAGTGAGAAAGAATTAAATTCTAATGATCCCTTTGTTGAACTTTTGAGAGACGTGGATTCTATAGACGCCTATCTCCATGGAGTTGAGATAGAAGGGAGCCGCCTTGAAAGATGCAAAAAGGTGATGAAGGAACTCGGAATAGAGATGAAATAAGATTAAAACGAGTATAGGAGACATCCTATTTTTAATAAAACCGAAAAAGGCAGAAAAGCCCACTCTCTTTTTTCCTTTAGCGCCTTCCATTTCCTTGACGATGGATTTTCAGATTCCCTCTATCTCCTTCTTCCTTTCATCGCTGCCGAGTTGAACCTTTCATTAAGCCACGTGGGCTTACTTAAAGGAGTTTCATCATCGATGAACCTTCTTCAGTTCCCTCTAAGTCTTCTGGGAGAGAGGATCGGAGAGTTTACAGTGATTATTGCCGGAACTTTTGGCCTGGCCGGCGGATTCTTAATGATGAGCAAGGTTTATACTTTCCCTGCAATTTTATTATCCCTCATTTTTGCAAAAGGAACTGCTGCAGGGCAGCACGGCTTAGGTTCTTCCATTCTTTCCAGAGTCTTCGAAGTTTCTGGACGCCGGACAGCGATGGGGACCTATAATTTTTCCGGTGATATGGGTAAGGTATGCTTGCCCTTTTTGGTGGCTGTGATGATTAGCCTCTGGGACTGGAGGCAGGCGGTTTTCGTTCTTTCCATTGGCGGATTGTTGGCAGGAGCCCTTCTCTGGACCCTGGTCAGGAAGGAGAGGGACGTTCATCCATTACCACAGCATCGGGAAGAGTTAATGCTGGGAGGGAGTGGTTGGGGGATACGCAATCGGAGCA
>DCUS01000096.1:5044-36118 GCA_002327885.1 Syntrophaceae bacterium UBA2208 | reverse complement strand
ATCTCTTCCTCCTTTTATTAGAGATATAAGAAATAGGGCCTCTTTTGATTCCTGGAAGAACTTCAGGAGAAGACGCCCTTGTCTGCTTCAACCCTCAACATATTTTAATATTAAGAGCAAATATTATGCCACTTGCCATTTTCCTGGAGATCCGCTTTATTGTTTGTAACTCGTTGAGATTGTTTATAATTATTTCGGACCAAAAAAAATAAATTTAGTGAAGGAATCTATCATCGAAAATAAGTGATGGATTTTAGACAACTTGTTTAAAAAAAAGCAAACCCCCTAAACTTTTGTATAAAAGAATTGACAAATGGGGGCCATTCTCATAGATTTAATACAAAGGTTGAATTATAAAACTCGGGAGAGAAATTTATGGAAACAGACAAATTTTTGGAATATGTGAAGAAGCTGGATTCGAAAAAGAAGGATAAGAAAGAAGAACTGGAGAGGCTCCAGAGATTCTTTGAACGATTCCACAATTTGAATCGCGCCTACCTTGACAAGGAGACCTTTGAAAAGGCTCAAGAGGCCATCTCCTCCATGGCAGAGGCGATTGCAAACACCATTCGATATTTGGACGTTGAAATGACTCGGCTCCGAAACAAACGGATGAAATTAACTCTTGAAAATTTGGAATTGGGTGAAATGCAAAAGACCCAGAACAGAAATGAAATGTTAATCAAGGAATTTCTGGCAGGGTTGCCCAAATAGGGGGTTTCTCCATTCATCTCGAACCCGAAGACGGAGGCTTTTAAGATGATACGGGGAAAAATGCAAGGGGATGAAGCGGTCAGAAAATTTTTGTTATTCCTTAAAAATTTTTCTTTTTAGAAATTGTCCAAAAAGAAAAAGCATGGATGAGCAGAATAATCCTTTTGCAAAAAAGTACATTGAAAACCCCATCTCTCCTGGATCAATGATGTTCTTGCCTTCCATAAATGCGGATTTTTTGTCGAAACTAATAAAGTACCCCCCAAAATAAATCCATGAGCAAATAAGTAAAATGACAATTGCTACAATAGGGTTAATCCATTTTAAATAAAATTTCATGGGTTCTCCTTTTTTGAATCGTTCACTATCACTGTAGAATTTGCAATTTAAAATACACTATTTCCATTTATTTTGGAAGTAAAATTTTCAAGGAGGGTTCCACGGAAAAGGTTGGGTGGGTAGACGGAAAAACGAATTATGGCGGGTTTTCTTTCCGGGAGGGGAGATAATTGAAAATCGTTTTTTTAAGCTGGTCCGTTCTGTTCCTTTCAACTATTTTTTCCCCCCATTGATCTTGAACGTAGAAGACATCTACAATTTGATTTCCCAGGGTCGATATCCTTGCAAAATGGATATTACATCCGTGGTCGGTCAGCCCTTGAGTGATATCATGAAGAATGCCCAGCCGGTCTCCACCCGCCACCTCAAGAATCGTATAAAAATCGGAATCCTGATTATTGACTTTCACTTCCTCTGGGACCCTGGGAACAATTTTTTGCTTGAGCCCGTTTGATTCATTCCCATGACAAAGGAGATCTTTCAAAAATAATTTTCCAGTTAAAATCTCTTCCAAATCTTTTTTAAATTGACAAAGACGTCTTGGTAAATCTTGCGTAACATCCTCCACCCAAAATGTATCGAGAGCCATCCCGTTTCCCCAGGTATGGATCTGCGCTTCGAGGATGTTCAGGCGATTCAAAAGCATCGCACCTGTGATTTTTGAAAATAGTCCATAACGATCCTTTGTGCACACTGTGACTTTTGCCCGGACCTCCTGGGTTGTTTCCCATTCTACCCGGAGATGCTCTTTCTCAATGGAGTGCGCCATCTCGATATGATGGGAAATCTCTTCGGGAGAATAGCAGGAGAGGTATCGATCTGGAAGATGCTCTCCGTATTCCGAAAATATTCCAGGAGATAGATATTCTTTCAGGTTTATGACACTCTCCTCTTTTTTTGAAAAATGCCCGCTGACAGATTCTCTCTCTAAAAAACGTGAGGTTTTCAGAAATAACTCCTTCAGAAGGGTGTCCTTCCAGGAGTTCCAGGCCTCTGGTCCAACGGCTTTGATATCCGCAAAAGTCAGAAGGTAAAGAAGTTTTAATCGATCAGAATTCCCTACTTCTTTCGCAAAACGCAAGATGATTTGTTCATCATGAAGATCTCTCCGGATGGCTGTTTCCACCATCATAAGGTGATGTCTCACTAAGAATTCAATGCATTCTTTTTCTTCTAAAGAAAGTCCCATGCGTGGAGCGATGCATTGGGTCATTTCTGCACCGAGAAGAGAATGGTCCCCCTCCTTCCCCTTTCCGAGGTCATGAAGAAGTGTGGTCAAAAAAAGTATCTCCGGTTTTTCGACCTCCTGCATCAAACAAGTGAGTAAAGGATATTCTTTCTGGTAGTCGCCCGCTTTTAATTTTTCCAGTTCTTCCACCGCTAAGATGGAGTGGATATCAACAGGATGGACATGATAGAGGTCATAATGGACTTTCCCCTCGATTTCTGAGAATTCAGGGATAAACTGAGAGAGAAACCCCAGTTCGTGCATCTTTCTCAGGAGCGGACCCACCTTTTCTCCCTTTCTAAGGATGGAGAGGAAAGTTTGATTGACCTTTACTGAGTTTCTGAAGAAATCACCTATAAAGGGGAGGGCCTCCATGACGGCTTCTTCAGTCCGGAAATCCATCTTGGCCTGGTAGGTCTGGCAATGTTGAAAGAGAGTCATCAGTTGGGCGGGGTCTTTCTTGAATGTGATAGGGTCAAGGAGGTGAAGCTCTCCATCCGTCGTCCCGAAATGGGCATCAATCTTTTTTCGTTGGAAGAAAAAGAAAATTTTTCTAACCCAGGAAGGTTCAAAGAGGGTGCGATCGAGAATATTACCAACAAAGTTTGAAATTTTCTGGGCAGACAGGTGATATTGCCTCATCATCTCCTCAATTCCCGTCGTGCCATGTGAAAAACCAAGGAGTGGGGCGATCCTCTCCTGCAATTCGAATGTAAAATCATCCTCTCGCCTGCCGCTGAGAAGGTGCAGGTGGTTTCTAACTGCCCAGAGGAATTGCACGCTTTTCTCCAACATTTGGGAATGATCCGGGAATAAGATAGAATCCCAGCGATCGGTTCTATATTTGGCCCTGATCAACCATCGGCCGATCTGAAAATCCCTCAACCCTCCTTCTCCCTCCTTGATGTTAGGCTCGAGGGCATAATTCGGATCTTCATATTTTTGGTGGCGGATGCGAAGCTCTTTGTCCAAAGATATTGCGAATAGGCGAATCTTTTGGTGGAGGACCTCTTTCATAAAGCGGGTGGTTACATTTCGAAAGAGTTCATATTCTCCATCCAGGTAGCGACCATCAATCAAGCTTGTTTTTATGTATAAATCCGATTGAGCCATTTTTAAGCATTCAGGGATGGACCTTGAACTGCAGCTGACATCCAATCCCAAATCCCAGAGAGGATAAAGGACTTTTTCAACGAAGGGGGAAAGCTCGTCCTTTTGGGGGGTGGAATAGAGGAGGAGGAGATCAATATCTGAGTGCGGGGCTAACTCCCCCCGGCCATAACCTCCTACGGCGATGAGGCAAATGGATGGAATGTCAACTTGCGAATGGGCGTTCTGGAAAGCCCTTCTCACCAGGCCATCCATCATATTAGAATTTTGGCGAAAGAATTCCCTGGGAAAAGAATGGCTGATTCTGGTTTGAACCATCCTCTTCTTGAGATCGACCAGGCCACTTCTGGTGATGCCGAGTTGAGCTTCCATCCGAATCCCTGTCACATTGCATCTCTTCCGCGTTCTCCGGTTCGAATCCGGATGACCTCTTCCACCTGGGAGATAAAGATTTTCCCATCCCCGATCTTTCCCGTTTTGGCAGCCCGCTCAATGGTTTCGGTCGCTTGATTAACAATTTCTTCGCTGGTAATTAATTCAATCTTAACCTTGGGGAGGAAATCGATCTTGTATTCGGCTCCCCGGTAGACTTCTGTATGGCCTTTTTGCCTCCCGAATCCCTTAACCTCAGTTACGGTCATTCCCTGGACACCGATTTTGGTCAAGGCATTCTTTACCTCCTCCAGTTTAAATGGCTTGATAATGGCTTCGATCTTTTTCATTGATGCCTCCTGTATTAGTTCGGACTGATGAGTTGGGAGTTCGTAGTATTGGACTTTTATTTTTACTCCGAACCCTGAACTCCGGACTTCTTACTATCGATTAGAAAGAATATCCTGCCTCTCCGTGCTGACTTAAATCCAGACCATTGATCTCATGTTCTTCGGGCACCCTTAACCCCATGGTCCAATCCAGGATCTTTAAGATGATCCATGTCACCACAAAGGAATAGATCCAGGCAGAAACGACACTCAATCCCTGAATCCCGATCAGTGAGAAATTTCCATAGAGAAAGCCGTCATTGCCTGCTGAATTGATCGCTTTGCAGGCGAATAACCCGGTGGCCAGCGCCCCCCACGTACCACCCACTCCATGGACGCCCACGACATCGAGGGAGTCGTCGTATCCGAGTCTGGACTTCAGGGTAATGGCGTAATAACAAAGGACACCACCAACCAGTCCAATGATGATGGCCGAGATGGGTCCAACAAACCCAGAGGCCGGGGTAATGGCAACCAATCCAGCTACCGCGCCCGATGCGGCACCGAGTACAGTCGGATTACCCCGACAGGCCCATTCGGCGATCATCCAAGAAAGAGCGGCGGCAGCCGTTGATATGTGTGTTACCACAAACGCATTGGTTGCGAGAGAACCCGATGTCACGGCGCTTCCTCCATTGAAACCAAACCAGCCAAACCAGAGAAGCGCTGCACCCAGAAGTGTGATGGTGAGGTTGTGGGGGGGCATAGGCTCGTCGCCGTAGCCCTTCCTTTTTCCCACCACGAGTGTCGCCGCCAGGGCTGCGATGCCTGAGCTGACGTGAACCACGAGTCCCCCGGCGAAATCGAGGGCGCCAAGGTTCCTGATCCAACCGCCCCCCCCCCACACCCAGTGAGCGAGAGGGTCGTAGACGAATGTTGCCCAAAGGACGAGGAAGACAAGATAAGTCTTAAATTTAAATCTTTCAGC
The DNA here is from genome assembly GCA_002327885.1 of Syntrophaceae bacterium UBA2208. Classification (GTDB taxonomy): domain Bacteria; phylum Desulfobacterota; class BSN033; order BSN033; family UBA1163; genus UBA1163. Next base: position 31,038 of record DCUS01000096.1, on the reverse strand, counting down.
AAATGCACCGGTGATCAGCGCCGGAGTGATTATAGCAAACATCATCTGGAAGATCATAAATGCCTGATGGGGAATCGTGGCGGAGTAATCGGGGAAGGGGTCAAGTCCCACGCCTCTCAGCCCAATCCAATCAAGACTTCCAATGACACCTCCGATATCCGGTCCAAAGGCAAGGCTATATCCATAAAGAACCCACTGGATGGTAATGACTCCGAGAGCGATGAAACTCTGCATGATGGTTCCAAGAACATTTTTGGATCTCACCATTCCTCCGTAGAAGAGGGCAAGCCCGGGTGTCATGAGCATGACCAGAGCTGAAGAAATTAAAATCCAGGAAGTATCTCCTGAATCCACTTTGGGAACCTCCACTGCTTCCGCCAATGCAGAACCTGCTATGAATAACCCCATGAATAAAAATAGAAGCAAGAATACTTTCATCTTATCCCTCCTTATCACTTAAGGAGAAACGTAGAGCAAAGCATGTGCCAGGGGACAGAGGAAAAGTGTTAAATTGGGATTCTTTAAAATTATTGAGTGGTTGGCCGTGGTGAAATTTAAAAAATGTTGGCCTGTTTAGCTGTTTACGAGGTATTCTGTGTTGGATTTCTGGCAGGGTGTTAAAAACCAGCCAATCTTCGTTAAGCTAATTTTTAGATTCCGATTTGCCTCCTTCATTCATTAATCTTTAACATCGGCATGATGCTTAATGACCAATGCATCCACCATGAAGATCACATCTTCGGCAATATTCGTCGCATGGTCTGCGATTCGCTCAAGACACCGGCATACGATCATCAAATGAACAGACCGGGAAATGGTTTTGGGATCTGACATCATATAAGTAAGAAGTTCTCGAACCACTTGATCATTTAATCCGTCGACCAGGTCATCCCTTTCACAGACGGAACGGGCCAGTTTGGAGTCTCGATGGACAAAAGCATCCAGCACATCCCTGACCATGGATTCGGTGATCTCGGCCATTCGGGGAATATCGATATAAGGTTTGAGTTGAGGTTCCTGGTTTAAGGAGATGGCGCGTTCAGCGATATTGACGGCCTGATCACCCATTCTCTCTAAGTCGGTAATAATTTTCATCGCCGAGGTGATGAACCGGAGGTCGATCGCCATCGGTTGTCTTAAGGCGAGGAGTTTCAAGCACATATCATCAATGGCGTTTTCCATCTTGTTAATTCGATCTTCAAACTCAAACGTCTTCTGGGCAAGATCAGAATCTCTTCCGACCAAGGATTGAATAGAATCACGGATTGCCTCTTCGACTAAGGCTGCCATCTTAAGCAGATTATCCTTCAATTCTTCCAATTCTTTTTGAAAATGGGTTTCCGTTGTCATTTTTACCTCCTTTCATTCGCCTACGGAGAAGACCACGGGCTTTGCTCGTGGGACTCCATATTAATTTTAGCGTTTAACCAAACCGACCCGTGACATAATCCTCTGTTCGCTTATCTCCTGGTTTCGTGAAGATTTTATACACAGGGCCTTCCTCCAGTAGTTCATTGTTTAAAAAAAATCCGGCCCGGTCAGCGACTCTTGAAGCCTGTTGAATATTGTGGGGAACCAAAATAATGGTATATTCTTTTTTCAATTGGATGAGGGTTTCTTCGATACTGGATGTAGAGATAGGATCCAGTCCTGAACAAGGCTCATCAAGGAGGAGGACTTCTGGTTCCAAAACCAATGTTCGAGCGAGACAGAGTCGCTGTTGCTGCCCGCCAGAGAGACGGAGGGCCGAGGTATGCAAACGATCCTTGACCTCTTCCCAAAGAGCGGCAGAGCGCAATGATTTTTCAACGTTTTCATTTAAAAATATTTTTTGTTTTTTGCCGCTGAGTCTTAGTCCATAGGCAATATTCTCAAAGATAGATAAGGGAAGGGGGGTAGGCAGATCAAAAACAAATCCAACTCGTCTTCTCAATTGTTCAAGATTCTGCTTGGGATCGAAGATGTCCTTCCCATCCAAGAGGATTGTTCCCGTATGACTCGATCCGAAGATGAAATCTGTTAGACGATTGAGACTCTTTAAAAGAGTGGTTTTCCCACTGCGCGCCGGGCCAAAGATGGCAAATATTTCATTTGATGGAATATTGAGATTTATATTCCGTAAGGCCTGAAGGGAGCCGTAATAGAAACTGAAATCCTTGATGATGATCTTTTTTTCTTGAGACATTGAATTTCCCTCAGCTCCGATGGCGGACATACCGATTGAGTAATACATTGGCGACGATATTGACAAATAAAACAAGTAAGATCAGGGCGGCCCCTGTCCCATAAGCCATCTCCATGGAGATGCCTTCCCGAGCGAGAATATAAAAATGAACGGCCATGGTTCGTATGGGTGAGAATAGGGAAGTTGGCATGACCAAAGAGGAGCCAGCGGTCAGGATCACTGCCGCCGTTTCTCCAATGCTCCGGCCAACACTCAAGATGATGCCGGTGAAGATTCCGGGAAGGGCGTTGGGAAGGATGGCATGCATGACCGTTTGCCATTTTGTCCCCCCCAAGGAGTAACTCACTTCACGGTAAGAATAGGGGATCGTCTTGATCGCTTCTTCGGCGGTGCAGATGATGGTGGGCAAGATCATCGCCGCCATGGTCAACCCACCGGATAGTATAGACCACCCCATATTGAGGTAAATGACAAAAAAGACGAATCCGAACAGTCCAAAAATGATGGAAGGTACGCCGGCTAAGCAATCCGTTCCGAAACGAATGATACGGCTTATTTGACTTTCCCTCGTGTATTCCCTCAGGAAGATGGCTGTTCCCACTCCCAAGGGTGTTGCAAAGATAATCGCCACCACAGTCAGAGCAAACGTGCCAATAATAGTAGATAAAATACCTCCCTCCCGCCCCATGCTTTTAGGAGATTCGAGGAAAAAACGGAGGTGAAGAATGGGGAGGCCTTCCTTCAAAATCTGGAAGAGAATGAGAGCCATCACCGCGATGGTCGAAAGGGCGGCAATCCATATGAGAATTTTTGCAATGCTTTGCGTGATATAACGATTGAATTTCAACTCATCCTCCTTTTCGAAAGGAGGATGGCCGAAGAATTGAGAATCATGATGATTAAGAAGAGGATCACCCCTGTGGCAAAGAGGGCCTGCCGATGGCCCCCGGAGGCATAACCCATCTCGATACCAATATTTGTGGTCAATGTCCTGGCTGAATCGAGAAAAGAAGAGGGCATCTTTACCGCATTCCCTAAAATCATGATCATGGCCATTGTCTCACCCATGGCACGTCCCATTCCCAAGATAATGCTCGCCACAATTCCTGATCTCGCTGCTGGGATCAACACTCGCCAAATGGTCTGCCAATGGGTCGCGCCAAGAGCAAGTCCGCCGGCCTTATAATAGGGGGGAAGGGCTCTTAAAGAGTCCTCTGAGATGCTTATAATCGTTGGAAGGATCATAAATCCTAAAATCATAGAGCCAGAGAGAATACTTAGGCCAGGCCCTCCCAGATAATTTCGTACCAGAGGAACAAGGAAAATCAGCCCCCAGAAACCGTAAATGACCGAAGGGATAGCAGCCAGAAGTTGCATGGTAGGTCTTAGCACCATGGCCGCCCAGGGGGGTGTCCATTCGCATAAGAAGATGGCACAGGCTAATCCCAAAGGGATACCAAGCAGGAGGGCTCCAGTGGTTACCCAGAAGGAGCCGACAATCATAGAAAGGATACCAAAATCCCCTTGGCTCGGAACCCATCGCTTTCCGAGAAGGAAATCGATAGGTCCGATTTTCCAGATGAAGGGTAATCCTTCTCCAAAAATAAAGAAGGCGATTAAGGCAAGAACCGAGATCGAGGAGAAAGCAATTAAAAGAAGAATATTTTTGACCGCCTTCTCTTTAATTTCCAATTTCATCCTCCTTTGGATTTAGATAGGATGGGAATCAGGCCTTCCCTAAAGAGAAGCTTCTGAGCCTCTGGACTCATGACAAAATCTAAGAAAGATTTTGCCTCCCCCACCGGTTCACTATTGAAAACAAATAAGAAAGGCCTAACCAGATGGTAGTGTCCATTCTCAATATTTTTTACAGTGGGTTCCACCCCCGAGATTTTAATGGCCTTTACTTTTTCATTGACCAGACCGAGAGAGATGTAACCAATGGCATTGGGATCGCCTGCTACGACCTGGCGGATGGCCCCATTGGAGTCCTGGACCAGAGCTCCAAGAGTGATCTCTTCCTCTCCCATGAGTAACTTCTGAAAGGCTTCCCTTGTCCCGGATCCTTCCTCTCGAGTCACCAGAACGATGGAGTGATCAACCCCTCCCAACTCTTCCCAATTTTTTATCTCCCCGGAGAACACCTCTCTTATCTTTACCAACGGTAGATCCTGGACTGGATTTTTGGGATGTATGATGATCGCAATGGCATCCTTAGCGATGGTGACCGTGTAAAGGGATTTCTCGCCTCCGATCAGAGATCGAGAGGACAATCCAATGTGGGCCGCATGGCAACGAACCGCTTCAATGCCGGCTGTCGAACCGCCGCCTTGAACATAGATGTGAGAGGAGGGATCATTCATCATGAATTCTTCAGCCAGTAATTCGGCAAAAGGTTCCATAGAAGTGGAACCCGCCACGGTGATCCCCGCCTTGGACCTCTGGCAACCCACACTCACTGGGATAACGAAAAGGAAAGCGAAAAGCCAAAGTAAATATTTTGAGATTTGAGATTTGAGATTTGAAATTCGTTTATCCATATCTTCCTGTAATGTAATTCTCCATCCGTGTGTCTTTGGGCCGTGTAAAAATATCTCCGGTCATTCCGTACTCCAATAATTCTCCCAGAAGGAAAAATCCCGTCCAATCAGATGAGCGAGCTGCCTGCTGCATATTGTGAGTGACAATAACAATGGTATAGTTCTTTTTTAGCTCCTGCATTAACTCTTCAATCTTCTTTGTCGCGATAGGGTCCAGGGCTGAACACGGTTCGTCCATCAGGATAACCTCAGGCTCAACGGCTAAACCACGGGCAATACACAAACGCTGCTGTTGCCCTAAGGTGAGACTTAACGCATTCTTATGAAGTCGGTCTGAGACTTCGGGCCAGAGGGCCACTGCCTTCAAACTTTGCTCGACCTTCTTCTCAATCTTAACCTTCGATCTATCCCCCAGAACTTTTGGGCCAAAGGCTACATTTTCAAAGATGCTTTTTGGGAAAGGATTGGGCCGCTGAAAAACCATTCCGACCCGCTGTCTGAGAGAAACGACATCCCTCCCCGGTTGATAAATATCCTGACCGTCGAGTGTAACAATTCCTTCAATACGGGTGTGGGGGATGAGTTCATTCAGCCGGTTGAGGGTCCGGAGAAAAGTCGATTTTCCACATCCCGAGGGCCCGATCAAAGCAGTGATCTGGCGTTCTTTGATAACGATATTGATATTCTTGAGGGCCTGGGTCGATCCGTAATAGAAATGGAGCCCTCGTGTCTCCATCTTAGTAGTGGGGTTGGGTTCTTTCATAAAGAGGCTATATCGGACACCAAATCCTTCGATTCACCCCGTATGATCCAGAAAGCCCCAGTCTTCAGACCGGGAATGAAGGCAATTTCAAATCTGAGAATAAAGAAAAGTCCCCTCCTTTAGGGCGGGGATAGACGGGGTCCGCTTAATTCAAAATTATCAAATGATGGCTTCCGGGTCAAGGAAATTCAGACCACAACCCCTCTTAAGACTTCTCCCTCTCTATCCCTGGGTAGATTCCCTTAACCGAAACGTCCGGTGATGTAATCTTCTGTCAATTTTTTAGAAGGATGAGTAAAGACCTTATCTGTTTTATCAAACTCAATGATTTCTCCCAAATACATAAAGGCTGTGTAATCGGAAATCCTTGCCGCTTGTTGCATATTGTGAGTGACGATGATGATGGTCACTTCGTTCTTTAACTGCATGATCAGTTCTTCGATTTTTGATGTCGCGGTTGGATCGAGAGCAGAGGTTGGCTCGTCGAATAAGAGGATCTCAGGATCGGTGGCAAGGGCTCTGGCAATACACAAACGCTGCTGTTGCCCACCCGAGAGATTGAAGGCGAGGTCGTGGACCCTATCTTTGACTTCCTCCCAGAGAGCGGCCTGTTTTAAAGCTTTCTCTACCTTGTCCAACAATGAACTCTTTTTAGTCTCTCCCCTCACTCTTAAGCCATAGGCCACATTTTCAAAGACTGTTTTTGGAAATGGATTCGGCTTCTGGAATACCATACTGATACGCATCCGGACTTCGATGGGGTCTATCTTTGGACTGATAATATTAAGTTGATCGGGGTATAAGATAATCTCACCTTCATATCGATTTCCCGGGTAGAGATCATGCATCCGGTTAAAACATCGGAGGTAAGTTGTTTTTCCGCACCCAGAGGGTCCGATCAGAGCGGTGATCCTCTTCTCGGCGATGGGGAGATTAATATTCTTCAGCGCCTGGAGATGGGTATAGTAAAAATGGAGGCCCTTCACCTCAGCTTTCAATTTCTCAGGAATCATTTTTCTGTTCCCCCCTTCACCATTTAATCCTCTTCCTGAAACGGTGCCTCATATAGATTGCAAACCCATTCATGAGCAGAGTCATGAAGAGGAGGATGATTCCGGCTGCAGCCGCATTCAGGTGGAAACCCTTCTGAGGCCTGGATATCCAGTTGAACATTTGAATGGGCAGGACGGTAAATGGATCTAAAAGCCACTTGAAGGAGAGAAATGGAAACTCCGGGGTGACTGGGGAAGAGGGCAGAAAGGCAATGAAGGTCAATGCCCCCACCGTAATAATAGGCGCCGTTTCTCCGATCGCCCTGGAGAGACCAATAATCATTCCGGTCAGAATCCCTCCCATGGAATAGGGGAGGATATGGTTTTTGACGGTCTGCCATTTTGTTGCGCCGAGGGCATAGGAGGCTTCCCGTATTGAATTAGGGATGGAGCGAATAGATTCTCTGGTGGCAATCACCACCATCGGGAGGATGAGAAGCCCGAGGGTTAAGCCTCCGGTCAGAATGCTTTCCCCCAGCCTTAAGAAATAGACAAAGAGTCCCAAAGCCAGAAGACCGTAGATAATGGAGGGGACCCCTGCAAGGTTATTCATATTGATTTCGATCAGGTCGGTCAGCCAATTTTTCTTGCCATATTCCTCAAGATAAATTCCTGCTGCGACTCCTAAGGGAACGGCTGTGGCAGCAGTGACCATCATCACCAGCGTCGTTCCAACCCATGCCGATAAGATCCCGGCTCTCTCCGGGAAACGAGAGGGATAAGAGAAAAGGAATTGCCAGCTCAATCTCGGAAATCCATCCAAGAAGAGATCGATGATCAGTGTGAAGAGCACTACAAAACCGACAAGGGTTGATAAGAGTCCGATCCCCCAGAAGATATATTCTCGATATTTATTCAGAGCAATTTTTTTTCTAATTTCCAGGAGATCCATTTTTTCGTTAGGCGGCATTTTATTAGTATACCTCTCTGATTCTTTTTCGAAACCAAAATCCCATAATGTTCAGGAAGAGGGTCATTAAAAAAAGTGTTATTCCCGCAGCAAAGATGGTTTTATATTCAAGGGTCCCATGGGGGACATCTCCCAAACTGACCCCCACAATATAGGCGGTCAGGGTCTGGATGGGCTCAATGGGATTAAAGGTGAGATTGGGCATCATTCCAGCCGCAATCGCCACAACCATCGTTTCACCAATTGCCCTGGATATGCCGATAATAAAGGCTGCAGCAATACCGGAGAAAGCGGAAGGGATGATCACTTTGAAAGAGGTCTGAAATTTTGTTGCGCCCATGGCATAAGAGCCTTCCCGGATATGCATGGGAACCGCTTTCATCGAATCTTCGCTTACGGAACTGACATAAGGAATGATCATGATGCCCATGATGATTCCAGGACTCAGGGCGTTGAATCCGGAAAGATCCGGAATAAATTTCTGGAGGATGGGTGTGAGGAAGAGAAGAGCAAAATAGCCATAAACAACAGTGGGGACAGCAGCCAGAAGTTCAAGAATGGGCTTGGTGATCTCCCTGATTTTATGGGGGGCATATTCGCTGAGATAGATGGCCACAATCAGACCGATTGGCAAGGCGACCAATACGGCAATGCTCGTGACCAAGAGCGTCCCGGTGACTAAAGGCATTATCCCGAATTTGGGTTGGGCGAACAGCGGCGTCCACTGTTTTCCGGTCAGGAATTCCAGAATGGAGACATCTTTGAAAAATTCAAGGGCCTCGTAAAAAAGGATAAAAACAATGCTGCCAGTAATGAAAATAGAAGAGAGGGCACATAGATGAAGCACCCTTTCAATGGCCCTCTCTTTAACTTTTGAAAATCGTTTCCGCTTCAAAGGTGTTTTACTTCTTCTCCTCTAACTTCAGGAGATCCTCAATTTTCATCCCGATCTTTGCTTCCCCTCCAAATACCGTACCGGTCATCCTTTTTGAAAATCGCTCTGAGGCAAGTTTGTAAGCCTTTTCGGGTAGGGGAATATATTTGACCTGTTTAACCAATGAGGGAGCATGTTTCAGATAAAACTCAATGAACTCCTTCACTTCGGGTTTCTCCGCCGATTTTTTATTGACATAAATGAAGATTGGTCTCGAGAGGGGATGGTAAGTTCCATCCATAACTGTCTTCTCAGAGGGAAGGATAGGTCCTTTTCCGGCATCAATGCCAACCAACTTCAGTTTATCAGGATTTTCCGCATAGTAGGCATAGCCAAAAAAGCCGAGCCCCCCTCTGTCAGAGGCAATTCCCTGAACGAGAACATTATCATCCTCGCTGGCGGTAAAATCTCCCCGGCTCAATCTGGACTTTCCTACGATGGCCTCGGTAAAATAATCGAAAGTGCCCGAGTCCACCCCCGGGCCATAAAGTTTTATTGGGACATCCGGCCATGTTGGATTCACTTGATTCCATTTCGTTATTTTTCTCTCCGCCGCCGGCTCCCATATTTTTTTGAGTTCGGCGACGGTCATGGAGGTAACCCAATTGTTTTTGGGATTAACCATGACGGCAAGACCATCATAAGCTACTGGAAGTTCAATATACTCAATACCGGCTTCTTTACAGGTGTCGATCTCCTTTTTTACAATGGGCCTGGACGCATCAGAGATGTCGGTCTCCCCCCTGGAGAATTTCTTAAATCCTCCTCCTGTCCCGGAGATTCCCACGGTTACCTTCACCGCCCCTTTTTTCATCTTCTGAAATTCCTCAGCGACCGCTTCAGTGATAGGATAAACAGTGCTCGAACCATCAACTTTGATGATTTTATCTTGAGAGAGAACGGTAGTTGGAATTCCTATCATTAAAAGAGGGATTCCCATCAATAGAATGATCAACAACATTTTGGTAGTTTTCATCTCTGTCTCCTTCACTAATTTTATTTTTTGTTTGTTACAATTCTGTTACAAATATTTTACATTCGCGTTAAAGATTTTTATCGCCCCCTCGCCTTCGATATTTAAGGGGAGTTTAAGCCATGAATGTGACAATAAGATTTCAAGTAAGTTATATTTTTGTTACATTTCAATTCAATTTTAGAATTCGATTTCATGCTTGACCTTCTATGACTAATTTGTTAATTTCCATGCACGGTTACGTTTTACCCCGTATCATCCCGAAAGCCCAGCCTTCAGACTGGGGATGGAGGCAATTTCAAATCTGAAAATAAAGAAAAGCCCCATCCTTTAGGGTGGGGGGATACAGGGTTTAACTTAGGAGGGAGGAGAATTTGATGGAAAAAAGAATTCAGCTTTCAGTCATTTTAACCAATGCGCCCGGGGAGCTTTCAAAACTTTGTGATATATTGAAGGAAGAAAATATTAATATTTTGGCCATGAGCATTCAAAATGCAAAGGATTCTGTGAAAGAGCTCTACAATATGAGGGAGAAAACAGGAAGGAGAATAGCCCTGGCGGAGAGTTACCGGGGAATTTTAAAAGACTCTTCAGACTATTCTCTGATCCGGCTTCTGGTTGACAAACCCAAGGAAGCCGAAAAAGTATTGGTTAAAGTAAAACATATTGTGGATACCGATCCAATATTAATTTTTAAACTGGTCAATCAGCCTGGAATGCTTGGAAAAGTGACGAAACGAATCGGCGAAGCCCATGTCAATATTGACTATATTTACGGTTCTGCCATGGAGGATGCCAAGGAATCCATTTTTGTAATTCATATCGCCGAGACAGATTTCGATAAGGTTAAAGATTCACTTGAAGATCTTTAAATACGGTGGGGTAAGGTAAAATAGAAAGTCGAACCCTCTCCTAATTGACTTTCCGCCCATACTCGACCCCCATGGGCTGAAAGTAGATGCTTTACGATAGAAAGTCCGAGGCCGGTCCCTCCCAATTCCTGGGACCTCCCTCTATCCACTCGATAAAAGCGCTCAAAGATTCTCGGCAGATCTTCTTTAGGAATACCCATCCCATTATCTTGGATGGAAACTTCAATTTCGCTCTGATTCTTTTGAACAGCAGAAAGGGTGATTTTTCCTCCTTCCTGAGCATATTTGATGGCATTGTCAAGAAGGTTGAATAACACCTGTTCTAAAATATTTCGATCCCCTTCGATGGTGAGGGAAGAGGGGACCGGGACAGTGTCCATAGATATTTTTTTCTTTTTGGCAACCTCTTTTAAAAATTCCAAAACATCATCAATTAATTCAGACAAATTAAACTTTTCCTTCTTGAGCTGGAATTCTTTGGATTCGATCTTTGAGAGGGTCAGGAGGTCTTCGACAATTTTCGCTAACCGATCCACATGTTTTTGGATGACTTGCAGAAATTGGGGGGCCACTTCTTCCCTCAGGGCTCCATCCAAAAGCGTCTCCGTATAGCCTTTGATGGTAGTCAGGGGAGTTCGTAATTCATGGGAAACATTGGCCACAAAATCCTGACGGATCTTTTCTAATTCTTTCAAACGGCTGATATCATGGAAAACTGCAATCGCTCCACTCATCGCATTTCCTTTCGGGTGCGTCCCCTCGGAAAAGGGTGAAATCCCTACGACATTGACTTCAAAGGTCTTGCCCAATGATGATGAAACGGTGAGTTCAAAAGACGAAATTTTAGCCTCTCGAATGGCCTCCCGAATAGCTCCCTCCAATTTAGCATTACGGATAAATTCTAAGGGTGTTTTATCAACGACCTCGGTCGTGATGGAAAATAGCTTCCGTAAGGCATCATTAATCATAATGATCCGGCTTTTTTCATCTACGACGAGAACCCCCTCCGCCATCCCTTTTAGAACAGTATGGAGGTAATCTTTTTCTTTAGAGACCTCTTCAATCTTATTCCTTAGCAAGACATCCATCTCAGATATGGCTTGGGTGAGTAAACGGAATTCATCCTTAGAAGAATCGATCGGAGCTTCTATTTTCAGATGGTTAGCGGTTAAACGTTTCAAGGTATCCATCAAATCGTTGAGGGGTTCTGTGAAAGATTTCAGAAGCAGAAAGGTGATGCCGAAAACAATGAAGAGACTAATAAGAGAGGCAAAGAGGAAAGGTTTTTTCAGAAAATAAGTCAGAACTCCCTGGATAGAGAGGAATAAAATGATGAGGAAGATGAAAGAAAGCGCCCATTTCCATTGAAATCGGATGTTCATTCTTTTTCCTCCCGGTACCGATATCCCAAGCCCCGGATGGTTTCAATCGAGTCCCCGAATGGACCCAGTTTTTCCCTCAATCGCCGGACATGGGTATCCACGGTTCGGGCGTAACCCTCATACGTATACCCCCAGACCTTATCCAGAAGACGTTCACGAGTTTGAACGCGTCCTCTCAATCTAATCAGCTCTACCAATAGTTTAAACTCCGTTGAAGTCAAAGCGATGGATTTCTTTTTGATAGAGACCTGATGACGGTCAATCTCAATCAATAGGTCGCCCACCTGAATGGATTTTTCACCTTCGTCAGGAGCTTCTTTCCTGCGAAGAATGGCTTTCACCCTGAGAACTAACTCTCTCGGGCTGAAGGGTTTGGTGACATAGTCATCTACTCCCAATTCAAAGCCAATCACCCGGTCGACCTCTTCTGATTTTGCAGTGAGCATCAGAATCGGTATCGATTGGGTAAGAGGGTTGGATTTAAGGGCTCTGCAGATATCCTTTCCATCCATCCCAGGAAGCATCAGGTCTAAGATAACAAGGGAAGGCCGATTTTTCTTGGCGATGTCCAACCCGGAAGCACCCTCCATAGCTTTGAGCACAGAAAAACCGGACTGTTTTAAATGGTACTCGACCAGATCCGCAATGTCCTTTTCGTCCTCGATCATCAATATGGGGTTCATAGAAATTCACCCCCTCCGTTCAGATAAATCATATTCTCTTGCCGCGTTAAAATCAAAAGAAAATTTTGGAAATTTGCCAGACAGGAATGCGAAACTTTTCTTGGACCCTCATCACAGAAATTGAGCTTCACTGGCAGGGAGAGCACCTATGAGGTATACTTAAGGGTAAAAAGGGGTGTTGAATGAACAGACGCAGTCTTGAGATAACAAGACGTAAATTTCTTAAAACCACCGCCGCAGGACTGGCGTTAGGTCTTGTCAGCAGGCCTTCTTTTTCAGCGGCAAAGGAAGAATATGATTTGGCCGTCATTTCCGGTGAACCCGTTGCCTCCACGAAAAAAGCCCTGGAGGTGATGGGAGGGATTTCCCGGTTCGTTAAAAAAGGACAGCGTGTCGTCCTGAAGCCCAACATGTCCTTTTCCAGAACCCCGGACTTTGGAGCCACCACCCATCCCTTAGTCGTTGTTGCCGTGGCTCAGGCTTGTATTGAAGCCGGGGCTTCGCAGGTTTTAGTGTTAGATTATACGCTCCAGAGACCAGAGCTTTGCCTTGAGAGAACAGGCATCCGGGAAGCGTGCAGGGACATCGCCGGGGTTCATGTTCTTGCCATTCAGGAAAGAAAATTCTTTCGCGAAGTTAAAATTCCCCAGGGAAAAGTATTGGATCGTGTGGAGGTCATGAAGGAAATATTAGACAGCCAGGTGCTGATTAACATCCCCGTTGCCAAATCTCACTCCGCAACAGGTGTCAGCATGGGCATGAAGGGACTCATGGGTCTCATCTGGGATCGAGAGAGTTTTCACTCTAAGTATAATATCAACCAAGCCATCGCCGACTTGGGAACCGTGATCAAACCTCAACTTACCATTTTAGATGCTACTCGATCCTTGACCTCGGGTGGCCCCGGAGGACCCGGCACGGTTGTGAAATCCAATCTTGTCATTGCTGGAATTGATCCTGTGGCCGTGGATTCCTATGGGGTGACTATTGTTCCATGGTATGGCCAAAACTTCAAAGGCCGCCAGGTTGAGCACCTCCTGATTTCTCATCAACGTGGTTTAGGCAAGATTGACATCGATCAGCTCAAAATCTTAAAGGAGAAAGCATGAGGACTTTCATCCAGGCCCTCTCCCTCCTTCTTTTCTCCACCCTTTTTTTTCTTGCGACCTACAAACTGCCGGATTGGCTTCCAGCGGATATTTATTTACGCCTAGACCCCCTGCTGGGGATGAATGCTGTTTTTGCAGCAAGGGAGATGATCGGGCGGGCCCTCTGGTCTCTCATTACCCTCGGAGCCACACTGGTGATCGGCAGATTCTTCTGTGCTTATGTTTGCCCGATGGGTGTCTCGATAGACTTTTTGGACCCTCTCTTTTTCAGGAAGAAAAAAAGGGGCGGGATGAAGTGGGATCTCCATTTCCGGAGGGTAAAATATTATTTACTCGTCATTTTTATCGTTGCTGCCTTGATCGGTCTCTCTATCGCCTTCCTCATGGACCCCATGTCGCTTCTCACTCGGTTTTATACTTTCTTCATCTATCCTCTGGCAATCACCCTGATCAATCTCATCCTCGACTTGTTGCGCCCTCTGTTTCTCGCCTTAGGATGGACAAATTTATCATACCTTCATTATTTTCAATCTGTCTATTACATGTCAGCCATCACCCTTTTCATCTTTGGGGGGATCATTTTTCTCAACCGTCTGGTTCCACGTTTCTGGTGTCGGTATCTCTGCCCGCTGGGAGCCTTTTTAAGCCTCTTATCACCCCTGGGCCTTTTTAAGCGCCGTGTCAGCAAGGAGTGCAATGAGTGTATGAAATGCCAGAAAAACTGTCCGATGGGAGCTATCCCGGAGGATCCCAGGGCGACCCGCCTTTCTGAATGTATCCAATGCCGGAACTGTGCAAAAATATGTCCTCAAGATGCTATCACTTTCCCGGCTTCTCTTTCCATCGGCGGGGAATATTCAAAGATAGATTTTTCTCGGAGGGGGTTTCTTTATTCATTGGCAGGGGGACTCGGAATCGGGTTTATAGCCACACGGACTCCCTTTACCCTTCGGCAAGGCAAACACCAACTGATCCGGCCGCCCGGTGCGATCCCTGAAACAGAATTTCTCCGAACCTGCATCCGCTGTGGCGAATGTATGAAGGCTTGCCTGACCAATACGCTTCAGCCCTGTCTCTGGGAATCCGGCTTTTCGGGGTTATGGTCGCCGAAGATGGACCTGCGTTTAGCCCCCTGTGATCAGAACTGCAATGTCTGTGGCAAAGTTTGTCCCACGCAAGCGATCCGATCGGTGAGCTTAGAGGAAAGAACATACGCTAAGGTGGGGACAGCTATTTTACGTAAGGAGCTGTGCCTGGTCTGGGCTCAGAATAAAATCTGCCTGATCTGTGATGAGATCTGCCCATATAATGCGATTGTTTTCAGACCGGTCGAAGGATATCGACGTCCGGTCGTCATTGCCTCCAAGTGCAATGGCTGTGGATTCTGTGAACAGAGATGCCCGGTGGCGGGAGAATCAGCAATCGTGGTGGTGCCGGATGGAGAAATTCGCCTTAAAGAAGGATCCTACGTTAAAGAGGCCAGGAAACTTCAATTGGAATTTAAACCTGATCCCGGTGATGACAAATATATTCTCGAAGAGTCCGGTTTCAAAATGGAAGATAAAAAGGGAGAAGAAAAGGTTTCACCCACCGAGAAACCCCAGCCCAATAAACCCAAAGGATTCCTGTAAGACTAAATCAAAGTTGATGTTGCCAGAAAGTATGCTCTCATCTATTTATCTCTTAAAAAGAAAGGGGCATAAATACCAGTCAATGATGTCTGGATTGCCGTCTTGGGCAGGGAAATCACCTCAAGACTTACATGCAGGCCGCCAAAACCGACGAGGGAAACCGTCGGCTTTCTGACCCGCCGGACACGCTTCAGTGTTGAAAAAGCGATGCATGAGTTAAGTTATCAACCTCGGTTTTCCTTGGAAGAGGGTATGAGACTGATTGAGCAGTGGTTGAGAGAGACCGGATATCTTCCCAATGTTTAGAACATTTGGGGCTAGGCAATGAATCCTGATGTTTGGGGAATATTCCCACGAATCAAAAGGATAAAATCGTCTTGAAGGGTACTTCCTTGAAGTTGTGAATTTTGAATTATGACATCCGATACAAAATTAGAAACAGTAAGCAATAACTCTTATTGATTTTTCTTTTAAAAATGAATAGTCTTTTATCAAAAAAAGTACCTAAATCAACTTTCCTACCCAACCCATAATCTTTTGGAGTTGCCTACGAAATGGGGTCTTCAGAAGGTTCCAATATGAGGCCTCCAATGGCTTTTGTAACTCCCTGTTTTGATAATCTAATATCCTGTCGGTTGCATGGATAGGTGATTGAGGAGGTTCAGATGAAAAAGTTAACGACGATAGTAATTGGATTGATATTTTTTTCTTGTCATACAATTCATGCACTGGATGTGGTTGAAGAAGAGGTGAGAATTCCAATGGAAATGAAATCCGTGTTTGGAACCAAGACCATTAATTTATCAGGGAGTATTTATAGACCCAATGTAGACGGAAAGTTTCCACTTGTTGTATTGAATCATGGAACACCAAGAAATCCAGAAGAAAGAAAAAATAAAATTGAAATGGGAGATCAAAGCAAGGTGTTTGTTAAAAAAGGGGTTGTCGTTATAGTACCGATGAGAAGAGGGTATGGAGATTCAGAAGGGGAATGGGTGGAGTCCATTGGAAAATGCAATGATCCTGATTATGACTCAGCGGCAAAAGAGGCAGTGAAGGATATCAAAGCAGTGGTTGAATATATGAAGAGGAACGCTTACATTGACACAACCAGAATACTTATGGCGGGTCAATCTACTGGTGGTTTCTCATCATTAGCCTATGCAAGTGTTTATTCTAAAGAGTTAACAGGAGTCATAAACTTTGCCGGGGGGAAGGGGTCAATGAAACCATATGAAGTTTGTGAACCAAAAAGATTAATAGCCACGATGGGCAACTTTGGCAAAAAAGTAAAAATACCGACTTTATGGATTTATACCGAGAAAGACGACTTCTTTCCTCCGTCTCTCTCTCAGAAAATGTTTAAGGCTTATCAAAAGGAAGGAGGAATGGGTACACTCCACATGTTGACATCGGAACAAACACCGTATGGCCACAATTTATTTTATAAAGGGATTACTACATGGGATCCTATTATCGATGAGTATTTGAGAGAGATTCATTTATTGAAGTGAGGAGAAAATGGGAGGGATTGGAACGAGAGGGTTATATTTGACAGCTTTTTTCATGTTCCCGGAATGTTTTGTTATGAAAAGACCTCCGAATTTACTAAAGACTATACCCACTTCCGTTCCGTAATTGTTAATTACTTCAACCGGAAAAACCCAAACATGGGTGTTATTCACCCCCTCCATCTCCTCTCTTGTTTCCTGTAACATGCAAGATTCAGCTCTTTTTATGGCATGAAGATTTCAAAAACCCCAACCTGTTTACTTCTTTCCAACCTCCTTCTGTTCACAAAATAGCCCTCCTTTTAATCGGCAGTATCTAACCCAACCTCACGATTGAGGGGTCTGTGCATTTTCTTGAAAGAACGACTTGACGAATGCCAGAAAAATGGATTATACTTATTTTCAATTAGGAATGATTCCAGTGTTTCCATGATGACCAAATAATCGATCATCAGAGAGGTACGAAAGAAAGGGTTGAAAGTAACCCCTCAACGGGTGGCCATCATTGATGTGCTGATTGAATAGGGGGATTTCCATCCCGGCGCGAGCCTTGTCTATAAGAAGGCAAAAAAGAAAAAGAAGCGTTTGAGCTTATCGACCCCCTATGCCACGCTCAATGAGTTTTCCCGCCGCGGCATCATCAAAACGCTTCAGTTTGATAAGACGGAAGATCGCTACGAAGGAAACCTTGAAGAGCATATTAATCTGATCTGCGAAAGATGCAGGAAGATACTGGATTACAGGGTCCTGATCATGGTTGACCAGAGAAAGGTCGCAAAGAAAACCGGCTTCTCGGTCACTGACACCAGCCTGGAGTATTACGGGTTGTGTCGGGAGTGCCGCGAGGAGAAAGAAAACATATAGCAATAAGGTTGTTAAACCACAGGAACAATCACATGAAAGGAGATCTTATGAAAATTCCGGAGTATATAACAAAAGAAGAGGTGAGAAGGGTTTGCAAAGGTTTGAAATTCAGGGACTGGACAAAACTTAAAACAGCCAAGGTTCTCACAGAAGAAGCGAGGGTTATTCTCACAGAGGTCAATACGGAGAAGATGAAAATCGATCTTGAAGAATTCCATAAAGGGATGGAGGTCGAACTCGAACACGGCATTCGATTTAAAGATGCCAATGTGACAAACAACCATCCCGTCCTAACTGGAATGATTGTACTCGCCCACCTTAAAGAGTCACTCGACTATTACAAACTCCTTGACGTAGCTGAACTTGAGGGGGACCTTTTGAAAGCAGTGGCTGCCGGGAATATCAAGAAGATTCGAACTGAATATAAGAAACTTGCGGAGGCGAAGATCGCTCTGGCGAAGGCCGAAGCCGCTCGAATGAGTTAACAACCCAAGAATAACAAATACACTGTCCCATCTTTTCGAAGATACATCCTTTTTTCTTGCAAGGAAGTTCAGCGAGGAGGCAAGTCGTTTTGGTACGGAGATTCTGATCTTGACCATCGTAAAGGTTTTTCAGCACACCCGCTTCCCTTTTTATATAATTTTAGGCAACTGCGAGGTTAACTTTCAGTATTATTCAGGACGATAGACTCGTAGGAGGTGTTTTACGTATCCTACCCTTTATAGTTAGATCGCACCAATAAACACAATGGGTGAAAATAGCTGCCCACGCATCAATCTTGATAAATGTTGACTAACTCTCATACAATGATTTTACGATTGTTTTCAATGCATCAACAGTAACCCTTCCCGGGAAGATAATTATTTTGGAAACATTTATTTTGGCCTTCCCAGAGGGCATATTGATATCCGAAAGTTTGGGAGAAGGAAAAACTTGGAGGGAAGGATGAAGAAAGATTTGGTTTATCCGGAGGGGTCCTGGGTAGCTCTGATTACGCCCTTTGATCGTCAAGGAAAATTAGATATGGCTGGATTCGAACGTTTGGTGGATTTTCAAAAGTCAAATGGTACAAGTGGCCTTCTCCTGATGGGATCGACCGGGGAGCCCACCTCCCTCTCTCAGGAAGAGAGAAGACTGATTATTGGTGAGATGACCTCTTATTGCAATGGGAAGATTCCCGTTTTCTATGGGGTCACCTGCGGTTCGACGGAGCAGACCATCGACTTGGCCCAGTATGCTCAAGAGAGGGGTGCGGATGGAATCATGCTCGTTGTTCCACCTTATATCGCTCCTCCACAAAACGCCGTTTACAATTTTATAAAAAGTGTTTGTCGGTCCATTGACATTGCTGTGGCGGTTTATAATAACCCAGCCAGGGTCATCGTTAACATTGATCCTTCGACCATTATCAGGCTTTTTGGGGAATGTCCTAACCTCGTTGCCGATAAGGAGGCTGTTCCGAATGTAGCTCAATTGGCTTCTGTGTTGGAGGGGACTGAAGGGAAAATCAGGCTTCTCTGCTGTGATGCTCCCAATTATGCCTTAACCATTCCCACTCTCGGAATGGGAGGCCACGGGACTGCGAATGTGACAGGCAATGTCGCTCCCGCAGAAATGGCTGAGTTGTCCAAACTGTGGCAATCGTGGGAGGATGTAGTGAAGGGAAGGGAGCTTTATTTCAAATATCTTCCGTTGATGGAGGCCGCCTATTCGGCAACAAATCCGGTAGCGATTAAAGCCATGGTTAAACTGATGGGACTTCCATCCGGTGATCCAAGGCCTCCTTTGCCAAGGGTTGAAGGAGAGAAACAGAAGCCCCTCGAAGAGGTGATCCGCCGATTTAGATTGAAAGAAAAATATGGTTTAAATTGATGAGAACATTTTTGATAGGATGACTTATGCCGCTCTACCCATTTTACTGCAAAAAGTGTGATAAGACCTTTGAGGTTTTCCTTCGACCCAGTGAAACCCACCGGGAGATGACCTGTCCTGATTGCCAGGGAAATGATGTTGAAAGGTTATCGGGCAAGAAACGGGGAGGTTTAACTCCGAGCGTCTGTGGAGTTAAAAAAGATACCTGACTGAATTCTTAAAATGGCAGGCTGCCAGCTTTCATTTTTTCTTTTCAGAAATTCCGATATTTATTTGTAACAGGGATTCTTCGGTCTTTCCCGAGAGCCCGGTGGGTGATCTTCACGCCCGGAGGGGTTTGTCTTCGCTTGTATTCATTTTGGTCCACCATCTGAATCACTTCTTTAATCATGCTTTTTTGAAATCCCAGCTTTGCGATTTCTTCCACTCCCTTATCCTCTTCAACATAAGCTTGAAGAATAGGATCAAGGATGGAGTAGGGTGGAAGGGAGTCCTCATCTTTTTGATTCGGTCTCAACTCGGCAGAGGGAGGTTTCAAGAAAACATTTTTGGGGATCATGGCTTTTCTTTCCTTTTTATTTCTGAACGTGGTCAATTCGTAAACCAACGTCTTGGGAACATCTTTCAAGACGGCATACCCTCCTGCCATATCTCCATAGAGTGTGCAGTACCCGACACTCATCTCGCTTTTGTTTCCGGTAGTGAGGACAAGCCACCCAAATTTATTGGAGAGGGCCATCAAGATATTTCCTCGAATGCGGGCTTGAATATTCTCTTCGGTCACATCGGGTCTGACCTCTTTGAAAGAAGGGGAAAGGGTCCTCAAATAAGCCTGGAATATATCTGTGATGGGGATCATCATAAATTGAATGCCAAGATTTTTTGCCAGTCGCTTCGCATCATCGAGAGATTCATTCGAAGAATATTGGGATGGCATGGCAACTCCCACTACCCCCTTTTTACCTAATGCATCCACGGCGATGGCCGCGGTGAGGGCAGAATCAATGCCTCCACTCAGGCCGATTAAAACCCTTTGGAAACCATTTTTCCTGATATAATCCCCTGTCCCAAGCACGAGGGCGGCATAAATCTCAGCAAGACGATCTAAAGGCTTCGAATCCTTTCGGGGAAGAAGGGGTTTGTTTCTGACTGAATGACTCTTGTATGGGAGTTCAATCTTCCTTAACTCTCTCTCTTCCTCGGCCTGTTTCTCTTTCCGGATGCGGGGATCATGAAGCCGCATTCGAAAGACCGCTTCCATATCAAGATCTGACAAAACCAGATCCTCCTCAAATTGTTTTCCTCGAATGACCAGATCCCCTTTTTGATCGATAATCAGGCTCCCGCCGTCGAAAACCAATTCGTCTTGTCCCCCTACTAAATTGCAATAAGCGACCATGGCCATATTGTCGGAGGCCCTGGTAGAGATCATCTTGTCCCGGAATGTGGATTTTCCAGCATGATAGGGGGAGGAAGAAATGTTAATGATCAGTTCCGCCCCTCCGTATAAAGCCTGGGTCCGAATGGGATCTCCGGGATACCAGAGGTCTTCACAAATGCTTAGACCGATAGGAGTCGATTTGAGAGTAAAAATAAAATTCTCCTTTCCGGCCCGGAAATATCTGTCTTCGTCGAAAACGCCGTAATTTGGAAGATAGGTTTTGGAATAGACATCGATCATCTTCCCGTTATGGAGGAGAGCGGCGGAGTTGAAGATATCCCCTTCCTTATTGACAAAACCGACGATAGCGGTAATGGATGAGGTGGCTTTGGCGATCGTTTTGACCGCTTTTAAATTTGCTTCAATGAATTTCGTCATAAGGAGAAGGTCCTCAGGAGGATATCCGGTGACTGCCATTTCAGGGAAAATAAGAAGGTCTGCTCCCATTTTCTTTCCCTTTGCAATATAGTCCAAAATCTTTTTCGTATTTCCTCCAATATCCCCGACGGTGGTGTTGATCTGACAGAGCCCAACCCTAAGTGTTCTCATGCTCACCTCTCTAAAATGCAAATCATACAGTGCGCAATCTAAAAATTATAACCTTTAATTCTTAACTCATAATTCTTAACTCATAACCCGTAACTCGTAACTTTTATTTCTTAACTTTCTTCTTCCGAGACCAAAACCTCTTTCTTAATATTATATCTTTCCATTTTACCCCGAAGGGTGCTTCGGTGGATCCCCAAAAGTGCGGCCGCTTTGAGCTGATTGCCTTTTGTTTTTTGAAGGGCACGAAGAATCAGTCCCCTTTCCAACATCGAGAGCATATCCAGGTCCTGGGAGGCGAAAGAAACTCTTGAAAGTTCTTCAAAAAGGGCATCCAGTAGACCCTCCATCGCCCGTTTAGACCCTTTCATGGAGTAACCCTCCAAGGTTTTAACGTAGGAGGGCTCCCCCCCCTTTTCAAAAAGGAGTTGATCTTCAAGGATCCATTCACCTTGACAAAGCACCAATGCCCTTTTCAGGACATTCTCCAGCTGACGTACATTTCCAGGCCAACCGTAGGAAGCAATTTTTCCCATGGCCGAAGGAGTGATTCCAACAATCCCCTTTTTGAACTCTCGATTAAATTTTTTTAAAAAATAGGAGACCAATTCAGTGATGTCTTCATTTCTCTTCCTCAGGGGAGGGATGGTTATGGAAACCACGTTGAGCCGATAATAGAGGTCATCCCTGAACTTTCCATTTGAGATAGCTTCTTCCAAATTTTTATTGGTCGCTACGATGAATCGAACATCCACCTTGATTGTTTCACTTCCCCCCAATCGTTCAAAACTTTTCTCCTGAAGGACCCTCAATAATTTGGCCTGAGTGGAGAGAGACATATCGCCGATCTCGTCTAAAAAGATCGTCCCTCCCTGACTCTGTTCCAGTTTACCAATACGGCGAGAAATCGCTCCGGTGAAAGTTCCTTTCTCGTGGCCAAAGAGTTCGCTCTCAAGAAGGGTGTCCGGGATAGCGGCGCAGTTAACCGGGAGGAAAAGTTGGTTAGAACGCAGGCTATGGTGATAAATTGCCCGTGCGATTAACTCTTTGCCCGTTCCACTTTCCCCCATGAGGAGCACGGTAATATCGCTCGGGGCGACCTGGCCAATCATTTTGTAGATCTCCTGCATCTTGGGAGAGGAGCCGACAATCCGCTCCTCTTCTCCTTCAGGAAATGTGAGAGGAGCATAGGTGACCTCCTCTTTCATCAGGGTTCGCAAGGCGAGGGCCTTTTCAACCAGCTCCTTCATTCGAAGGATAGGAAAGGGTTTTAGAATATAGTCATAAGCCCCGTATTTCATGGCCTCGATAGCTGTTTCGGTGGTCCCATAGGCTGTCATGATGATGACGAGAGATTTGGGATCAATCAATTTGAGCTCCTTCAATACATCAATACCGTTTCGCCCCGGCATCTTAATATCCATAATGATGAGGTCAGGAGAGCCTTCTTTGACACGATCCAATGCCTCATTCCCATTTTGAGCGGTGAGGATGAAATATTTTTCTTCAAGCATTCGCTTCAGGGAGTAACGAATTGATTTGTCATCATCCACAATCAGAATCGTCTGCATTTTACCTCTTTTAGACTACGATGAACTTCAAACAATAAACGATGAACAGTTGATAGTCCATGGTTCATCGTTTATTGTGAATCGGGAGCCAGATCGTAAAACAGGTGCCTTTTCCGGGTGCGCTTTCCACCTCTATTTTCCCGTGGTGCTGATCCGTAATCCTGTGGGCAATGGAGAGACCGAGGCCAACTCCTCCTTCCTTTGTTGAAAAGAATGGGTCAAAGAGTTTACAGATATCTTCATCGGGGATCCCTACTCCGGAGTCCTGAACGGAAAGTGTTACCCATCGGTCCCCTTCTAAAACATGCCCCTTCAGCGACAAGTGGCCCCCCTCCGGCATGGCTTGGACAGCATTTAATAAAAGATTGAGAATGACCTGTTTCATCTGCTCACGGTCCATCAAGATAGGAGGGAGGGTTTTAAATTCTTTTTTAACAACGATCCGTTGTTTCTCGATTTGAGGCCTGAGCAATTGAAGAGTTTCCTCAAAAATGGAGGAGGCCTCCGCTTTTTGAAAGAGGGGAGACGCCGGCTTGGCGAATCGGAGAAACTGATCCACAATCTCGTTGATCCGATGGATTTCCTCCTCAATGACGTTGAGATCCTCTTTATGGGAGGTTCCCGGTGGAAGATTGGATGCCAGGGAGTGGATCAGGATATTGATGCTGGTCAACGGGTTCCGAATTTCATGGGCGATGCCTGCAGCCAATTGTCCCAGGGCAGCTAATTTTTCGGACCGAATCAACTGGGCCTCCGTTTTATTCAAATCGGCAGTCGTCTTTTGAATCTTTTCTTCCATCTGCTGACTGAAAGTTTTGAGCTCCTGGTACATGAAGGCATTGTGAATGGCCAATCCGGCCTGTTGGGCAAAAGCCATCATGGATTCGAGAGCCTCTTTCGTGACATTCTTATTCGGCTCAGCGAAGTCTGCGGCAATCGCTCCCAGGGCCTTTCCCTTTACCAGAAGAGGGATAACGACCAGGGAGTGGAGGTTGAATTTTTCTTTGATCACGAGATTGACTCTGGGGTCTTTCCCGGCGTCAGGAATGACGAAGGGTTGTTTTTTTGAAATGGATCGGGCCACGACACTGTCCTCCGGATCTAAACGGAGCGCAATTCCCTTGATCCTTTCCTCATCAATTCCCACCGCCATTTTACATTCAAGAACATTCCTTTTTTCATTGACCAGATAGAGACGGGCGCGATCAAACCCAATATTCTTCGTCAACCCTTCCAAGACCAGTCTGAGAATTTCGTCAATATCGAGGGTTTCCATGAGGCCGGAATTTTCAATGCAGATCGCTGCCTGATTGGCCACTGTGGTGAGTATCTCCTCTTCCTCTTTCGAAAAGGGATGGGGATAGGAGGTATAGCAGTTGATCACTCCGATGACTCTGTCCTTAATACACATGGGGACACTGAGCATCGAAACCAACCCTTCCTTTTTGGCTAACTCTTTTTCTTTATAGAGGGGATCTTTGAGAACGTTGAGGATGGCCATGGGTTGATTTCGAAGGGCCACATGGCCGACCACTCCTTCTCCCATGGCGAGACTTCGCTCTTTCAGATATTCCTCGCTCATGCTTTGGGTGGCCTTCAATTTCAACTTCTGATCCTTCGCATCGAGCATCCATAGGGAGCAGATTTTCGAGTCCATCAAATTAGCTGTGACGGTCACGATCAGCCGGAGGACGTCCTCAAGATACAGACCGGAGGCGGTGGCTTTGCTTATTTCCAGCAGGGCATTAATCTCTTTGTTTTTAGGATATTTTCCTTTTTTGATCAAGCCCTCCTCCTGATTTGTCCTATCATAAACGAATTTAGCATATTTTCAAAATAAAAAAGGGAATATCCAACCCCCGACATCCCCTTTTGAATTGAGCGCTGTGAATTTGAGTTTCTTTCTGGTCTTAGACCCAGCCTCGCAGTTTGCAGGCTTCTGCCACCCTTGCCACCGAAACGAGATAGGCCGCTTGTCTTATGTTAACCTTTTCCCGTAAGTACATTTGGTAGACTCCGTGAAAGGCCTGGGTCATTTTCTGGTCAAGCCTTTCTTGGACTTCTTGCAGCGGCCAGTAAAAGTTATACGTGTTTTGAACTTGCTCAAAATAGGATACCGTGACTCCCCCTGCATTGGCGAGGAAATCTGGTAAAACAAAAACCTTGTTCTGGTGAAGAATCTCATCCGCCTCCGGTGTGGTGGGTCCGTTGGCCAGCTCACAAGAAATCTTGCACCTAATTCGATCTGCATTTGCTGCGGTAATCACATTTTCAAGGGCTGAGGGAAAAAGAACGGTGACATCCAGCTCCAGAAGTTCTTCGTTTTTAATGTTATCGGCTCCCGGGAATCCCTGGAGGCTGCCGGTTTTAAGCTTATATTCCACCACCTTTTTAGGGTCTAAGCCTTTTCCATTATAGATCCCTCCCTGGGAGTCGGAAGCTGCGATCAGTTTAAGTCCAAGAATCTCGTTCCCCAACAGAGCCGCATATTGGCCGGCATTCCCAAATCCCTGGATGGCCATCGTTTTATCCCGGAGATTGATATTCAATAATTTAGCCGCTTCTCGCGTCACATAAACACCACCCCGTGCTGTAGAATCTCCCCGCCCCTCTGATCCACCCAGAGGGATCGGTTTACCCGTGATGACACCGGGGTGATGATGTCCAACCAGAGTCTCGTACTCATCCATCATCCAGGCCATAATCTGAGGAGTCGTATAGACATCCGGAGCCGGCACATCTTTCGAAACCCCGAGGGTTGAAGCCACCCCTCGAATATAGGCGCGAGCCAAACGCTGTTTTTCAGCCTCTGACATCCACTTAGGATTGCAGGTGACGCCTCCCTTTCCTCCTCCCAAGGGAATATCCACAACAGCTGTCTTCCAGGTCATCCAGGCTGCTAAGGCCCGGATGGTGTCAATTGTCTCTTCCGGATGCCATCGGATGCCGCCTTTTGCTGGCCCGCGGGCAGTATTATACTGGACCCGATACGCATGGAAAATTTGAACTTTTCCATCGTCCATTTGAACGGGAAGTGTCACCCGTAACTCTTGCTGTGGCCACCTGAGCAAATCATGCGTGGCGATGTCTAAACCTAATCTGTCCGCCGCAACATCCAATTGTGCCTGAGCAATTTTGAAGGGATTCAACTC
>DCUS01000096.1:0-5012 GCA_002327885.1 Syntrophaceae bacterium UBA2208 | reverse complement strand
TCGCGCCCCTGTCTTCAATACATCTTTGTATTGATCAATCGGTAAAATAAAATATTAAGATATTTTTGTCAATAAAATTTTTAAAAATTATGAAGGGTTATCCTGCCATCTTTTCCGTAAGCAGAATGGCTTCCGCAATCTCCCTCATTGTTTTTCGACTATCCATGCTCGCTTTCCGTATTCTCTTAAAAGCATCATCTTCGCTCAAATCATGATGTTTCATCAATGCCCCTTTGGCCCTTTCCAACAATTTCCGCGTTTCCAATTCCTCCCGGATTACTTTAGTCTTTACCATTAATTCCGTATTCTCAATACAGATGGCTGCCTGACTGGCGACGGCCATGAGGACGGCCCTTTCTGTATCCGTATATTCATGGGGGTAGGAGGTATAGCAGTTGATCACTCCGATGACCTTGTCCTTCACCGTCAACGGGACACTGAGCATAGAAATCAGTCCCTCTTTTTTTGCCAACTCCTTCTCCTTATACCGGGGCTCCTTCAGGACATCGGGGATAGCTAACAGTTTGTTTTCCCGTGCCACATACCCCACAATGCCCTCTCCTAATCTTAGCGTCCGTTCCTTGAGGTATTCTTCACTCATGGTCTGGGTTGCTCTGATTTTAAGAACCTTCTCTTTCTCATCCAAAATCCAGAGCGAGCAGATTTTCGAATCCATCACATTGGCGGTGACGGTCACAATCAGCTTTAAGATATCATCCAGGTATTGATCGGAGGAGATGGCCTGGCTGATCTCTGAGAGGGCTTGAATTTGTTTTTTGTAGGATGTTTTTTTGTAAAACAAGATTCAATCTTCCTTTCACTTGCGCGGAGTTAATTTACACAAAAGAACCATTATTGTCAACAGTCGAATGATCTTGTTATTCCCCTTCAAGAATAGTGTTGATCATGAATGATCCTTGCCCTCTTTGGATACATCAGTCGCCCCGATATTCAGAAAACAGACAGCATGACGGCGTTGGGGATCGGCCACTACCTGAGCAAACGCGCCACCTGTCGATTTGGGTACATCAATCAAACGCACCACCGATTCATATTCGCCGGCGTGAGGGAGCAACTCCAGAAGGACATTTGCGGCGGTTTCAAAGAATTCTCTCTGGAATTCCGCAGAGGCATCGTCGGGATAAACCGGCAGATAAATGATCTGCCCCTCCACCAGATCCTGAAAAAAATGCGTGCCATAAGAGACTTCGGGGACATGACCGGCTTCTTCGAGGGCCACTTCTACCAATACCGCTGCATTATCGATATCGGCATAGGTCACGTTGACTCCCAAATCAATGTTGCCGCTTCCCCACCGTCCAGGTCCCATCATTAAAATCTTATTATCTTGTACCGCCGGGTGACGGTTGATTTGACCCACCAGGCGCCCTAAGGATTTTTTTGCTTCGGATGCCAGACGGTGATAACGTTTGGGCTCAATATATAAAATGTAACGGATTTGTTCCACAACCCCGCCGCAGATCATGCGATGGGCGCGAAACAGAACCTGCTGGTGTTCCAGCGCGGTTGGCATTGATACATCCACCAGTGAGCCGGGCATAAACAGCGGGCGGCATTGAAGCAAATTAATATGGACACGCTCGTTCGAATCCACCGAAGCCGTAAACTCTATGTCCACCGGCTGCCCATAGGCCTCTTCCAGTCTGGCCAAAAGGTTCCCCATGACCGGAACGAAATCTGTCCGGGAGATCAGGTTGTTAAAGGTCAGTACCCATTGATCGGCGCTTCCGTTGATTTTTCCTGTGGTGGGATCGTAAGGGTAATTGTCACGCATGACCGAAAAAAACAGATGAAGATTGGGATAGCGGCCATCGGCTAATACATCAGATAAGAAGCAACTGTCAAACTGGTTGGCCTCTAAGTCAAGCAGGTCTATCTGATGCTGAGAATACTTGGAAACCTTGACTCCCACTTCCGGTCGCAAGTTGGGGTGGCTGATCGCGATCATGCGGGGGTAATCCGAACCGACTCGTTCCACCGCACGCGTGCCCAACCCAAAAACCAGGCGGATGACACCCTGGCGGATATCAATGCGATCATTCCAGGCGTAGAGATTGCGCGAAAAAGCAACTCCGGCCAGCGTCGGGAAAAAATAATGGCGGTATGGCATGCCTGAGACACGCTGCACCAAGATTGCCATTTGTTCGTCGTTTGCACCCAGGCCTCGCTTGCTGCGATAGCACAAAGCATCGGGATTCAGAGCGCTGGCATAAACCAATTTAACCGCCCGCATGAAGTCCTCCAGGCGGGCTTCAGGATTTCCCTGGTTTGCGCAAAATACGCTGCGATATTTCCCGGCGAAGGAATTACCAAAACTGTCTTCTAATAAGCTGCTGGAGCGAACGATGATGGGCGCCTGTCCGTAGTAGTCCAGCATTGCACGAAATTGCTCTTGGAGGGTTGCCGAAAAGCGACCATCTAAAAAACGTTGTTCTATCTCTTGAAACTCTTCGGGGGAAGTGGTCGAATTGCAGGTTAATTGCAGGCGTAGACGGAAAAGGTCGTTGTTGACCAGAAAAGTGAAAAAGACATCCGAGCCGATGTAAAAAGAGTCGTGGTCATCAAGACGCTCTTCAAAATCAAATCCCAATTTGTCATTTTCCTTTAACAGGATACACTGAGCCAACAACATGCCAGCGGCCTTGCCGCCAATCCGGCCGGCTCCGATGAGACGATTACGAATCGCGAACAGATCGTCCAGTGTAAAATATCGATCCGCAAGCTGGTTAAAAACCGGATGATGACCGATGAGCATACGGCCGAGTTCTTGTTTTAAAGCTATCTGCTCAGGGTCGTTTTCGTCAAAGCCGGACGGGGAATTGTGGTAGTGAAGGAGTTTTTGGTGGACACTTTCCCACGGGGCGAGCGGTCGCATCGTGTCGAGCAGGGATGATTGATGAGCCGAGGCCAGTACTTCTGCGGCTTCGCGACTGTGAGAGAGAGGCAACCAATTTTCACCGGCGACGAGATGGGGCAAAAACATCTGTGGCGAATAACGGTCCCAAACTTTGATAGGGTGGATGTGCATTTGGTCTTTGGCGTGATACACATCTACAAGGATTTGGGTCGTATCCCGAATGCGGGCAACAGCGTGATGGGCATGTTGGCCTCGCGTCAAAGCGAAATAGGCGACCGTGTTCAATTCAAACAAATAAGGGCAAGTGATCTGGAAAAAATTGGCGAGCAGCTCATCGGTAGCCCACTCCACCACCAGGGCCGACAGGTTGTCAAAGACATACAAGACCTCCCGGCCTCGCGCTTCAATGAGAAGGTGAACTTCCCGTGTGAAATAATCGAATCCCAGACGGGGGTTCACCTCAATCGTTTCTATTTCTGGGCGAGGTAACAATACGGGAGGGTGAGAGGCAAAGCGGAAATACACCAGCCGCTGGCCCGCAGCAATGGCTGCCTCGGCAAAGGGCTCGGCAAAGTAGCGGTAATCATCCAGGCGGTCCACCTGCCAGACAACATTGTCACCCAAACGGATCCCTTGCAAAACTTCATCCAAGGCTTGAATTCCGCTATGAATCGTAGAGACGCCCATTTTCTGGTATTATTACATAAACCATAGGGTGTTTACAATGATCTATACCGGTTTGCCCACCTTCACTTTTGAAGATTGACCAGAACAGAGGATTATGCTACACCTTCTGTATATTTTAATTTTCAATTAAAGGGGGAATGTATGGCCAAATTGGAAAAGAAAGATATCCTTCGTCTGGCTAAGAAGAAAAAGGTCAAGTTCGTGAGGCTCTGGTTTACCGATATTCTTGGTTTTTTAAAGAGTTTTGCCATCACCATCAGAGAATTGAGAGGTGCCCTGGAGGATGGGATGGGCTTCGATGGATCTTCCATTGTTGGTTTTGTGCGTATCGACGAAAGTGATATGGTGGCCATGCCGGATCCCTCCACCTTTCGAATACTGCCCTGGAAGGCGAATGATCAGGTCGTGGCGGTGATGTTCTGCGACATCCTGGAGCCCAACGGGAGTCCTCATGAAGGAGATCCTCGATGGGTATTGAAGAAGAATCTCGAAAAAGCGGCCAAAATGGGATATACCTTCAACGTCGGACCTGAGCTGGAATACTTTTATTTTAAAAAATCAACCGGCAAGCCTGAGGCTCTTGACCAGGGGGGATATTTTGACCTTACCCCTCTTGATGTGGCCAGCGACCTTCGAAAACAGACAGTGATGATTTTAGAAGAAATGGGCGTTCCCGTCGAATATAGCCACCATGAAGCGGCGCCGAGCCAGCATGAAATTGATCTTAAATATAGAGATGCCCTCACCATGGCCGACAGCACCATGATCTATCGACTGGTGGTAAAAGAGGTAGCCTTAAAAAACAATGTCCATGCCAGCTTTATGCCGAAACCTGTTTTTGGTGTGAACGGAAGCGGGATGCATACTCACCAATCTCTTTTCAAAGGGAAAAAGAACGCCTTTTTTGACCCGAAAGATCAATATCATCTTTCCGATATGGCTAAAAAGTATATTGCCGGATTGATGAAACACGCGAGGGAAATTACTTTGGTTACAAACCAATGGGTGAATTCGTATAAGCGGTTGGTTCCGGGGTACGAAGCGCCGGTTTATATTTCATGGGCCCAACGGAATCGTTCGGACCTCATTCGTATTCCTGTCTATAAGCCCGGAAAAGAATTGGCGACACGGGTGGAGTACCGATCTCCTGACCCAGCTTGCAATCCCTATTTTGCTTTTGCGGTGATGTTAGCCGCCGGTTTAGAAGGGGTTGAAAAAGAGTATCCCTTAAGGGACCCCGTAGAGAGAAATGTTTATGAGATGAATGAAAAGGACAGGAAGAGATATAGAATCGAATCTCTCCCGGAGGATCTCCATGAGGCCATTAAAATTACAGAGAAGAGTGATCTGGTAAGGCGGGCGCTGGGAGATCATGTCTTCCATCAATTTATAGAAAATAAGAAGATTGAATGGGAGCGTTATCGGGCAAGGGTGACGGATTACGAAT
>DCUS01000170.1:3846-6082 GCA_002327885.1 Syntrophaceae bacterium UBA2208 | reverse complement strand
AAGAAGGAGTTAATATCGAAAATGGGATCATCCGTATCGTATGTAAATAAGTATGAGAGTGTTTCATCATATGTAAATAAACCATCATAATTAGGCATAGCTCCAGTTGCAGGTGGGAAACCAAATAAAATGTCGTACAAACCATCTCCATCCGCCTGGTAAGCATCAGTACTCACAGGTGAAATGGTTGCAATCGGAGAAATATCAGATTCATCTAATCGTGTAATTACTAACGATGATGTAGTCAAAGCTGGGTCAAGGTTTAAATAAACTTCCCGCACGTACTGAGTATCCGTTGCGGTTGCTAATAATCCTGAAGCCCAAATATCAAGTTGAACTACCCCGTCGCTGATATTTGTGAAAGTCAATGTAAGCCACGGGTCATTTGCAGTGAAATCTGACCCTTCAATTATAACGTCATACTCAAGGACGAGTGTATCAGCATCCTGGTAGTACACATCTGACTGAGCCGGGGAGGCCACCATGAACATCGCCAATACAATTAAAATAAAGCCTAATTTTTTCATAACGTATTTTCCCCCTTTTTAATTTTATATTTTCGCTGATTTAAGAGCAAATTAAATGCCAAATTAAAGCTCTCCTATTTTTAAATTATAATTCTTCTATAACTCATTAATTTGAATAGAATATTTGAATCTAAATTGAAGCCTATTTAAATAAAAATTTCATTTTATTTATGCATGAAATTGTAAAGAATTCCGACACAAAATCGATTTAATTTGTGAATTTAAAAAACAAGTATAAAAAACTGTATTAAATAAATAACTTATTTTTATGCTTTACACTATTTTACACTTGTAAACTTTCCCGACAGTTTTACAGGTTTTTTAGTAACAGGTAACCAGTGATCAGTGATCGGTAATCAGTTAACCCGAAACCCGTAACTCAAAACTCGCAACAGTGTTTTCCTTTGTTTATCGGTCCAGCTTGACAAATCATTGGGATTTCATTTAAAATGGGTCAAGATGATCAGTAAAGGAGGTCATAATGAGCAATACCGAATATAGTGTGGCGGAAGCAAAAAAACATTTTTCGGAATTATTAGGTCGTGTTGCTTATGGAGGGGAGCGCATTACAATCGCAAAGAGAGGAAAACCCCTGGCAGTGCTCGTTCCTCCTTTTTCGGAACCAGGTTCGGATCACCCTTGTAAGGTGGAGGGGTGGTTGGAAAACAGCGATCCCTTCTTTAAGACCGTGAATCAAATTGTTGAGCATCGCCAAAAACATTTTCCCAGGACACTTAAGTCGCAGAAAGGATAATCCATGTATCTGCTCGACACCAACGTTTTAAGCGAACTTATTAAGAGGGACCCTCATCCCAAATTCATGGCTAAGCTTCGAGCCACACCTGCCGGAGCCATCTTTTCGGCAAGTATCTGCATTATGGAGCTAAGATTCGGCGCATTAAAGCGGGGAAATCCTGCAGACCTCTGGACAAAGATTGAGCAGCAAATCCTCCCGAGAATTCGGGTTTTGCCCTTCTCATACAAGGAAGCCATGGAAGCAGGAAACCTGACGCATCATTTATATTCGATCGGACAACCTATTGGGATTGAGGATATCATGATCGCTTCGATTGCCTTATCCAATGGTTTGACGGTGGTCAGCGCCAATACCAAACATTTTTCCCGTGTACCCACCTTGAAAACAGAAAATTGGCTTCAATAACTTTTAATATAATTGTTAATCGATTTATATAAAAACATAGAAAGTTGTAAAGAAAATTTACAATTTCCAATCCAGAGCCAGCGACCATATTCCTTATTGGTTCCGGACTAATCGGTCTCTGGGCATTCAGGAAAAAGTTTAAAAAATAAGTCTCTAAATAAATTACCAAAAAAAAGGGCAGACCATAAATCGTCTGCCCTTTTTTTATCGTTTGTATTGAGAATTTACTTTCCACTCAACACTTTACACTTTACACTTATTTTTAACTCGTAACCCGTAACTCGCAACAAGCTTTTCTTTCCCTTTACTTCTCTATCCCCAACTTTTGCATTAACTCATAAAGGCTTGGACGGCTTATTCCAAGTTCATCTGCGACCTTACTAATATTTCTTTTATTTTTCGTTAATGAATTTTGAATCAATTCTTTTTCGAGCGTCTCCTTGGCTTCTTTCAACCTTACCCCTTCATATTTAGAATATGAAATATTTAATTCTAAATCAGCCGAAGTGACTTTCCGGCCTTCTGCCATAATCACTGCTCTTTTAAC
>DCUS01000170.1:2848-3767 GCA_002327885.1 Syntrophaceae bacterium UBA2208 | reverse complement strand
CTTTGATCGCCTGATTCAAATCCTTATTGGTGGCCGCTAAAACACGGGCATCCACCGTAATTGCTTCTCTTCCTCCGACACGCTCTATCTTCTGCTCTTGAAGAAATCGAAGAAGTTTTACCTGAAGCGGCAAGGAGAGTTCCCCGATCTCATCCAGAAAAAGAGTTCCTTCCTGAGCCATTTCAAGGCGTCCCTTTCGTTGAATATGAGCTCCTGTGAAGGCTCCCTTTTCATGACCAAACAGCTCGCTCTCAAGAAGACTTTCAGGAATAGCGCTGCAGTTGATCACAATAAAAGGGCTCCCCCTTCTCGAACTACTCCTATGGATCGCTTTTGCCACCAGCTCTTTCCCTGTTCCACTTTCTCCAACAATCAGGACGGGGACCTCCGTGGTTGCCACCTTCCGGATCGACGAAAATACTTCCTGCATTTGCGGACTGGTTCCAAGCATTCCCCCAAACGATTCACTTCCTAATCGCTGTTTGAGCTCATGATATTCATGCTCGAGTTGAGAAACATAAAAAGCCCGGCTTAAAACGACTTTGAGTTCCTCTATTTGAATCGGTTTGCAGAAAAAGTCGTAAGCGCCCTCTCCGATCGCTTTTAAAGCATTACTTTTCTCCTCCTGCCCGGTAATGACAATCACCTTAACCAACCCATCTTTCGAAAGGATTTCATTGAGGGCAAGAAAACCTTCTTTCGCCTCTCCGGGATACGGCGGCAAGCCAAGATCCAGAGTCAAAACAGAAGGTCGCTCATTTATAAAAATCTCCAGTGCACTGGTTCGATTCTCCGCCAATAAGACCTCGTAGTTCTGGGCAAGCGCCCACTTCATCTGCGTGGCAATGGAGGAGTCGTCTTCAACGATTAATAGTTTGGGTTTTTCTGTCATGTTACCTTCCTGATTGGAGGTTAATAG
>DCUS01000170.1:0-2704 GCA_002327885.1 Syntrophaceae bacterium UBA2208 | reverse complement strand
TTACACTATTTCCCTGCCAGAGGCAGATATACCCGAAAGGTGCTTCCCCTTCCCTCTTCACTCTCCACCTCGATTTTTCCCTGATGGGCTTCGATGATCATCTTGCTCTGAAAAAGGCCGATCCCCATCCCTTGTTTTTTAGTGGTTTTAAAAGGTTGAAAGAGGGATCGATCCATAAATTCTTTTGACATGCCGCATCCGTTGTCACTGACTGAAAGGACGACCCAGCCGTCCCTCTTCTCCGTGGCTAACCGAATCTCGCCCCCGTTTCCAATCGCTTCGTTTGCATTCAAGATCAAATTGGTCAGGACTTTCTGAATTTGTTCGGGATCGATTTTAATTTTCGGAACCGGTTGAAGGTTCTGAACAAAAGACCCTTTGATCGACCCATTCAAACAGGAAAAAGAAGCATGGATCAGCTCATTCAGACTTGTTTCAATTTTCTTCAGCTCAATATTTTTACTCAGCGTGGAGAGATGGCTGCACATGTTATTGATCTTGGCGACGCTCTGATCAATGATCCTTGAGGCATCATTACGAAAATCGGGATTGTTAAAGTGAATGGGCAGATTTTGTACGGTTAAAGAGAGGGTGGAAGCAAGGTTCTTCAGATCATGAACGACGAAGGTGGACATTGTCTGGAAAGCTTCCATCTCCTTCGCTTTTCGAAGATCCTCCGAGAGCTTGAGATTAAGAAGACTTGCAGCGGTCTGGTCCGCGATCGTCTTAAGAAGGTCAAACTCCTCAAAAGAAAACGTTTTATATCCCACCCTTTCACCGAGGGTGACGACTCCCAGCAGATTTCCTCCCGCAGACAGCGGAGCACAGTAACGGATCCGCGCTTCCTGAAAATAGTCTGGCATTGACTGCTTGAGATCATAAGCCCACGGAATCTTCGGGTCGTCCAGGTCCACGGGCATCTCCTGATCTCTCATCGTCTGGAAGAGTCTTGCTGCTCCTTCATCTGAGATTCGGTGGCCTGCTCCGACCTCCGAAGAGACGGTGGATCCAACCGGCCTCAGTCGGGCATGCAGTTCGTCAAACAGCCAGACGGTGACGGAGAGCACTTCCAGAATATCGGAGAACATTCTGGCCACCGTCATGCAGAGGTTCCTGGCATCGGTGATCGTGGCGGTCTTCTCGGTGAACCTGATCCACTCTCTGCGATAATCGTACTGAGGCCGTTTCATATGGACCGCAATAAAGCGCCTTATCCTGTGCCGAAACCGGTCAGAAAGAAGAAGAATGGAGAGTCCAAGAAAGGCGATGAATATCAGAAACCCCTTGAGATGAACCGATTCGACCCAGTCAAAATAGGCGATCAATTTTGCAAGAAGTCCCACCACCAGCAAATAAATCCCTACCATTAGCACGGTGAGGGAGCTATATAGAAAGGAATGAGAGAAATAGACATTCAAATTTAACAACTTCAGGCGGGAAAGAGACCGGATCATGAGAATTCCCGCGATCACAAGAACGCCGCTGTGGAGCATATCAAACCCTGTATCCAATGATCTGAAAAGCAATGTCTGGCTATAGGTATAAATGCGGACGGCAAATATGCTGCCAAGTCCAAAAACCATAAATTTGATTTGCCAGCGCATATGCCCTATGGAAGTTCGAAGAGTCCTTTCCAGGTTCATGATGATGATAATGGTCGTAATTAACAAAAATAGGAATAAAATATACCCGGGCCAACCTAAGGGAAGGATCCATGACGAAATTTGATGCGCAACAGGGGCTCCTTTAAATAAGGTTTTATTGAAAAAGGAGATGAATAGGAGTGGAAGGATAAAGGAGGCGATAATGAAACCCTTCCATTTATGGATGAGTTCTTTGTTCTCTCCTCGCCCAAAGCTCATACTGAATAAAAGCCAGATTCCCGGCAAAAGCGCCGTCGAAAATATTTTTGTTCGTTGCCAGAAAATTACTTGCTCGAAGAAAAGGGCTTGAAAACTTAAGCCTGCAAAACCTGATTCAAGGGCCAATGCCATCATGCCTGCGACAAAAGTTCTATGCACCAGGGAATGCCTATCCCGCAAGAAAACTAATACGGCTAATGCCAGGCAGAGACAGGCGCCGGTAAATGATAAAATGGTATTGAATGTCATGGGGTTTTCTTATCTATGTTTTTTCATTTGAGGAGGAGTTTTTCTCTGATTTTCTGAAATACCAAATTGCTGACCCCAATAGGAGAAGAGCCGGGATATAAAAAATGAACCCTCCTGAACGATGGAGAAAACTTTGGGTGATGAATTTCTCGTCGACATAGATGGCAAGGGCCGACAGGGTCATGATCCGTATCCCGTTTTTAAAGACAGTGATAGGAAAAACGAGCAAAGCCGAGATCATCTTACGCGACCCGGTCCTGAGAAAAAGATGACCTGCCAGGATTCCGGTAATAAACAATCCCAGGCTGGAACGAATTCCGCTGCATTGTTTTGCAACCTCAATGGACAGACCGGGCAGATGAAATGTAAACCCTTCCCTCGAGAAGGGAATGCCTGCGACCCAAAAAAGAAAATGGGTCGCTTCCGCAGACCCTGCCTGAAGAATATAAATGACTCGATCCATCAACACCGTGGGAACAGGAATCATAAAAGCAAGAAACAGAAGAGGAAAGCGGATCTCCTTGAAAGTTTTCTTTCCATAAAGGAGTATGATGCCGCCTATCCAGAAGATCATCCCCGAAAAAGTAACCAGG
>DCUS01000074.1:7531-20979 GCA_002327885.1 Syntrophaceae bacterium UBA2208 | reverse complement strand
CCAGATGATGACGAAGACGGGTTTCTCTTTCAGACTGGGGAATACATCTCCAATATCCCCCCCACCCTTACCCTCCCCCTCAAGGGGAGAGGGTTGGGAGTGGATGGAAACCATTTTAAATTTCACGTAGATGGAGGGGGAATGATGATCCTCATATTTTACTTCGGCTTCAGCCAGTGCTGTCTTGCAGGTCGGACACCAGTGGACCGGTTTCTTCCCCTTATAAACCGAACCGTTTAGGAGAAATTTTCCAAATTCCTTGACAATCGTAGCCTGGTATCCAAAATTCATTGTCAGATAAGGATTTTCCCATTCGCCAAAGACTCCGAGCCGTTTAAACTCTTCTCTTTGAATTTCCACAAACTTCCATGCATAATCCCGGCATCGTTTGCGGATTTCAACAATGGAAAGCTCCTGTTTTTTTGGGCCGAGGCTCTTTTCCACTTCATGCTCAACGGGGAGTCCGTGGCAGTCCCATCCTGGGACATAATGACTGTCAAACCCGGCCATAAATTTTGATTTCACAATGAAGTCTTTGAGGATTTTATTCATGGCTGTCCCGATGTGGATGTTTCCATTTGCATAGGGGGGACCATCGTGAAGAATGTATTTGGGCCTTCCCATTGCCTGTTGAATTAAGCGGCGATAAATCTCTGTTGTCTCCCATTCCTTCAAAATATCCGGCTCCCTCTTTGCCAAATTGGCTTTCATGGGAAAGTCGGTTTTGGGGAGGTTCAAGGTCTGACGGTAATCCATTTTCTTTCCTTCCTATTCAAAGTAGTCAGTTTCATCGATTTCTTTTAATTGAAAATAAATTAAAATTCGTTTACTTTTAGAGGTATTTTAATAACATAAAAACAGGAACTTAGCAATGCTCTCGTGATATCCGAATACCAATATAAAAAACTGTCTTTGCGAGGGAACCGAAGCAATCTCGCTTTTCTTGATGGGATTGCCACGGTCGATGCGACCTCGCAATGACGTAATGGGAAAAANNAAAGATTCTCCCTCTCTCTCCCAGGCATATCAATTGACCCAAAAGGCCTCCCGGGTGGGATTCGACTGGCCAAATATGGAAGGGGTGTTAAAAAAATTGGACGAAGAGTTGGGAGAGTTTAGGGAAGCCTTGTTTCTTCAAAACAGAGAAAAAGTTCGCGAAGAGATGGGGGATCTTCTTTTTGTACTGGCCAATGTCTCGCGGTTTCTTCGGATCAATCCGGAGGAGGCCTTGAAAAAAACACTGGAGAAATTTATCTCTCGATTTCATTATATTGAGAGAGCCCTCCATCTGGAAGGAAAATCCCCGCAACAGTCTACCCTCATGGAAATGGATCGATTGTGGGAGGAATCGAAAAAAAAGAAAACCAAATGAAATTTAGGAATTCAGGGATTGAGGCATTTAGATACTTACACATTAAATTCTGAGAATTTATCTCTAACATCTTGAAACCCATTGTTGTCGTGCTGAACCTGGTTCAGCATCTCGATTTGTCCATTGGGTGAGGTCCTGAAACAAGTTCAGGATGACAGGTCCGGAAAATTTCAAATATTTTTGTTTAGGGATTAAAGATTGTTTTAGATGAGAAATTCGGCGACGTTAATATTATACTCATTCGGATCGAGGGTTTTGACGATGCTCCTCTTGAAACCCTCGGCCCCTTGGTCCGCCTCTCTCAGGTCCACCACGTTTCCTCTCCGGTATTCTCCATCGCTATAATAAATGAGGCAGACCTTTGGCCGATCAATCAGTTCCGTATCCTCATGAATCTGGGTGACAATCCCCATCTCATTGGTATTCAATAATACCAACGTTCCGAGGGGAAAGACCCCGATCATGTTAATAAAGACTTTAACGATCGCAGGGTCGAAGTCCTTTCCGCTTCGCTCCAACATGATTCCCAGAATTTTTTCGGAGACGTAGGGGAATCGATTATAGACTCTCGGCCTCACCAGGGCATCGTAAAAATCGGCGATCGTGATGATCCGACCGAATAAAGTAATCTTTTTCTTTCGGGTCAGTCTGGGATACCCGGTCAAATCATATCGAAGGTGATGTTCAAACGCCCCATTGATCATCCGGGTGGAAAGCTCTCCCCATTCTTTCATCCTCATAATGATCTCTGTTCCGATGACAGGGTGAAATCGCATCATGGACCACTCTTCGGGCGATAATTTGTCTGTCTTGTTAAGAATTTCCTTCGGAATCTTGGTCTTTCCGATATCGTGGAATAAACCTGCCATGCCGAGATGGGAGAGATGTTTTTTGGGAATCCCAATCCTTTGGCCCAAAGCGATGGCATAGATGGCCACATTCACAGAATGGTTGAAAGTGTATTCATCGTAATTTTTAATATTTGCCAAACCCAATAAAGTAGAATCATCCTGCATGACGGCGTTGACAGCGTTCTGCATAAGACGCTTGGCTTTTCGAATGTTGAGCGCCTTTTGCTGATGAATGCTTTCCACGACTTCCTTGACGAGGCCAATGGCTTTAAAATAGACACCCTTCGAATATCTTCTCTGATCCTCGGAATCAATATAAATATCCTCATCTTTAAAGGATTCCAATTTGTCCACATGGACGGATTCAATGTTACGGCATTCCAATTGTTTCTGGATGTAAAGGTAATTGCTCTCGTTGTTCTCTTCCAGCCCTGTGAAAAGATAGATGAGATCCTTCAGGTTTTCTGGACCCATCTCTGCCGAAAACTCAATCTCGCCGATCCGCCGCCTTCTCATCTCCTGCCAAAAAGCTTTAAAGATGGGATATCTGTCGGCTTTCACGATGACCCGGATATTGTTGAAAAAGAAATTATCTCGAACAATTTTAAAGTAAAGATTGCCTTCCGCCTGAAGGGTGTCATGAATCACCTGAAGACACTCCTGGGTCAGGCGGTCGATGACGACATTCCTCCGGTCATAGATCATGGCTCCTTTGAACAGCCGGTAAAACTTTGTAACAAATTCTATCCCTAATTTCGTTGGAAGGTTTTCATGATCAATGGTAAGTTTTTCTTCTGGCATCGGACCCTTCGCTCCTCAGGAGGACTGGCCTTTCAAAGCTTGTATGCAGGCGTCCCGAATGGATTCATCCTTTGAATTTTTCCCTTCCTCCAGGATGGCCTTTGCCTCCGGACCCCCNNGGGATCGCTTCGTTGGAGCCCGCCATTCCGATGGCATTAAAGAAAGCTTTGATTTCTGCCGACTCCCTTTTGTAAAAATCTTTAGATTGCACCGCCTCCAAAAGAGGGATCAGACCTGCTTTTTTGCCCCCTTTCCCTAAATTGATGGCGGCGAGACAACGGACCCGAACATCATTGTCCGTGAGCCCCCTCGCCAATAATCCGATAGCCTTCTGGCCCCCGATAAGTCCCAGCGCCTGGATCGCCTCTCTCTTCACCCGGAGATCCTCATGATTCAAGGCCTTTTGAATGTCGGGGAGGGACTGCTCCTTTCCGATTCGGCCCAAGATATAGAGGATATTCCGAACCAGATACCACCGCCGATCCTCGGTAAAGGGAGTGAACACTTCGATGGCATTTTTTCCAATTTCAGAAAGGGCGTCGCAAAAGACCCTTCTCGTTTTCGAATTTTTAATTTCCCCCAACAATTTGATCAACGGCTTGATGGAGTTTTTTTGAAGGAGCGAGAGATAGGCATTCACATCTTCCAAGCGACCTTCTTCTCTCTCGATCACTCTGCCAATCCGGTCGATCCGAACCTCCTCGCCTGCTTCCACGATGATTTTTCGAATGCTTTCAATCTGCCAATCCTGCAGATCATACGTTTTAAGGATAATATTAACTCGTTTCAAAAGATCGGCCGCCTTGGCAAAATCACCCAGGGTTAAAAAGGCATCCATGACTTTCAACAGGGTGTTGACCGCATCTTGATAGGGCTCTCTTTCTTTTTCCAAAGCCAAAATCTCAAAGAGGATGTCCACGATATTGAAAACAAAGGTGGGGTCGGTCTCGCCTTCAACATCTTTTCTCAATCCTTCCACTTCATCCGGGGTGAGGAAATAGACCCCTTTATCTGAAACAAAGGGGAGAGGCTCTTCCATTTCCTTGGAGAGGAGAGCATCCAGGTCCATCCCCTCCTCTGAACCCTCGTCGGCGAGGTCGACCTCGACATGATGAGCGATGGGTTTAAAAACCAAATTCTTCCTGAACTGGTCAATATTTTCTGGGATGATGACCGGCATTTCCTCTAAGAATTCATCCGTGGCTACAAAACTGATGTGAATAAAATCTTTTTCCCACATCAAGGTAACGATATCATCTTCTAACTGATTAATATTCTCGCTCTGTTTGAGGATATCAATGATCCCCTGAACCTCCCACTCTTCCAAACCCTTCATAAACCGGATTTTTCTTAAACCGTCTTTGTAGATCAGAAAAGCAATGCTGGTCTTTACCTCCTTATTCTCATATAAGATTTTACCCTTAAAGGAGAGATCGTATTCTCCGACCTGAAGCTCGAAAGATTGATACTTATTTAAGAAAAATTGGAATTTTTTAAGAAGTTGTTCTCGAAATCCTTTAAGGGTGGGATTATCGGGCGGATAGAATCGAAAGGCCTTAATCGCCTTAATGAAGGCTCCGGTTAAATCTCGGACGAGGATGAGTTCGTCATCCGTTTCCACCCCTTCGACCAATGGCATCTCGACATTGAGATCGAGAGCCCTTTTATCTCCTAAAATTTCTTTGGACATCACTCGTCACTCCAATGGCTTCTTCAAACGAAGTCCGCCGAAGGTTTAGCGCCGCCGGGGTACTCTTTGAGATGGTTATATCTTTATGGATTTTAAAATGATTTGTCAATATTTTTTTATTCTCAGCCTCTTGATCAATTTATCATTTGATGATATCTAATGCATTGGATAATGATTTTTATATAATTATGATGAACTCTTCATTCAACCCGGCCCAAGGCGTGCTTTACATTGTTTCCACCCCCATTGGGAACCGAGAGGACATCACCTTAAGGGCCCTTCGTATCCTAAAAGAAGTGGGCTTAATCGCCGCCGAGGACACTCGACATACCCGTTCCCTTCTCAGGCATTTCGGAATTCAAACCCCTCTCACCAGTTATTTTGAAGGAAATGAAATTAAAAAGAAGGAGTTTATCCTCTCCAGATTGAAGCAGGGCGATCAAATCGCACTGGTCTCAGATGCCGGGACACCCGGTATCTCTGACCCAGGGTTTCGACTGATCCAAGCCGCCATTGAAAACCGTATTTCGGTTGTTCCCATCCCCGGTCCTTCAGCGGTGATCGCCGCCCTAAGCGTTTCCGGTCTTCCAACAGATTCTTTCCTTTTTAAAGGGTTCCTCCCCCATAAATCAAAAAAGAGAAAGGATTTGCTCAAGCCATTAGAAGAAGTGAAAGCAACTCTCATTTTTTATGAATCTCCGCACCGTCTTGCGGAAAGTTTAAGGGATATTCTTGACGTTTTAGGGAATCGAGAAATGGTCCTCACCCGAGAATTGACAAAGATCTATGAGGAGGTTCTGAGGGGAAAAGTAAGTGAGATCATCAATCAGATTGGAGAGAGGAAATTAAAAGGTGAGATCACTTTGGTGATCACCGGAAAGATCCGAGAGAAACCTTCTTTATCGACGCCAGAAATGCCCCGTAAAGATGACCAGCACTGTAAAGATCTCTAAACGCCCAATCAACATGAGAACTGAAAGGCCCCATTTCCCGACGATGGGGATATGTGAATAGTTCTCTACGGCTCCCACCGTCCCGATTCCAGGTCCTACGTTTCCGAGTGTTGCGGCCACCGCCCCTAAAGCGGTATCCAGATCGAGTCCCAGTCCAGCCATGAACAGCACCCCAAAGGAAGCGATCAGGAGGTAAAGGACGATAAAAGCAATGATATTGGAAACAACGTTTTCCGAAACAGGTCTCTCCCCGATTTTTACCGGGAAAACACCATGGTGCTGAAATATCTTTCTCACTTCCGTTCCAATAAATCTAAGAAGAACTTGAATTCTAACATTCTTGATCCCTCCTCCGGTAGAACTTGTGCACCCGCCGATAAACATAAGGGCCAGGAGGACCAGGCGAGTGACGAGAGGCCATTTTTCATAATCCTGGGTCACAAACCCTGTTGTCGTGATGATGGAAACCGTTTGAAAAAGAGAGCTTCGGAATAAATCTTCCGCAAGAGTTTCTCCATGCAAGAACCGAATTGCCATGATACAAACAAATGCCAGGATGGTCACCCCTGTAAAAAAGCGAAATTCCGGGTTAGCAAAATAAGGATTGAACCTCCCTTTTAACCCCCAATAATGGAGGGAAAAATTGACTCCTGCGATGAACATAAAAAGAATGATGATATAGTGGACATAGGGGGAGGCATAAGCAGCAATACTCGCATTCCGAGGGGAAAACCCTCCTGTCGCCAACGTTCCAAAAGTCGTGCAAAGGGATTCGAAGAATGAGAGACCTCCAAGCATTAGGAGAATGATTTCCGCGAAGGTAAAGATAAGATAAACACCCCAGAGGATCTTGGCCGTCTCGCTGATTCGTGAGGAAATCTTTTCTTTAATCGGACCCGGCACTTCGGCTTTAAAAAGTTGGAGCCCCCCGGCCCCCAGGAAAGGAAGAATCGCAACTGCCAGGGCGATGACTCCCATGCCACCGAGCCATTGCGTCATGTTTCGCCAGACGAGGAGACTTTTGGGGAGGGCTTCGATGTCCTTTAGGATCGTTGCTCCGGTCGTGGTAAACCCTGACATCGTTTCGAAAAAAGCATCCGTGAAGTCCGGAATAAACCCTGAAGCCATAAAAGGAACAGCCCCAAAAAGCGATAAAGTGATCCAGCTGATGCTGACCGTTAGAAAACCTTCCCGAATCGTCAACTCGGTTGGGGTCCGGGCAAAAAACCTGACAATCAGGCTAAATAAAACCATCCCGACCATTTGAAGGATGAAAAGGAGGGAAAGCCCATCCTTTTCATAGATTGAAAATCCTAACGGGAGGAGAAAAGATCCGCTTAAAATCAGCCAGAGGTTGGAAATGGTATAGGCAACATTGGAGAATCTCAAGGCGTGACCTTTCAACTCAGGAGAACCGTTTTTCAACGGCAGAGATGGCTTTGGGAAGAGCAAAAACAATCACTTTATCTCCATATTCGATAGAGCTATTTCCATAAGGGACGAAGACTTCTTCCCCTCGAACAATCGCCGCAATGAGCGCACCTTCTGGAAGCCCCAGTTTCTTCAAAGGGACTCCGATGATCTTATTCGTTTTCTGCATCTCAAATTCAATAACTTCCGCTTCGATGCCATGAAAAGTAGCCACGGAAAGAATCGATCCCCTCCTGATAAATCTTAAAATAGCATTTGCCGTTGAAATGCGGGCGTTCACCGTGGAATCAATGCCGATCACAGGCATCAGAGGAAGATAGGTGGGTTTATTGACCAAGGCAATGGTCTTTTGAATCTTGAGATGTTTGGCCAGCAAGCAGGAGATAATATTGGTCTCATCGTCTGAGGTGACCGCCACAAAGGCATCCATATGAAGCAGTCCTTCTTTGGCCAAGGTGTCAATCTCTGTTCCATCGGCTTGAAATACTGCCGTTCGCCTTAACTGGGAAGCTAATCGAACCGATTTTCCCTTGTTGGACTCGATGAGAGTCACGTCAATCTTTTCCTCCAATTTCTCGGCCAACCCCCTTCCGATTTTGCCTCCGCCCAGAATCATGATCTTATCGAGTTTCTGATCTGCCTTGCCGGTCAGGGAAATGACCTGGGAAAGGCTTTCCCTCGTGGTGACCACAAAAACCTGGTCATTTTTGGAAAAATAATCGTCGCCGGTGGGAATAATTGTCTTTTCCC
Source organism: Syntrophaceae bacterium UBA2208 (assembly GCA_002327885.1). GTDB lineage: Bacteria > Desulfobacterota > BSN033 > BSN033 > UBA1163 > UBA1163. The sequence goes on along the minus strand of DCUS01000074.1, from coordinate 13,131 downwards.
CTTTCAGCATGGCCACCACTCTAAAATTTTTTCTCTGTTCTTCGTTCCCTAATTCCTTCAACGGCTTATTGAGATTCGGGCATTCCGCATCGAGTTTAAGCCCCACCACCAAGATCTTCCCGTTTTCAAATTCGATCACCTCCGAGGCAGAAGCCCGCAGGAGAAGCCGTGTGATCTCTTCAATCACCTCTTCCTCCGGATGAATAAATAAATCCACTCCCACGTCTTCGGGTCGGAGGAGTGAGGATTCGGTATAATAATCCGGATTTCTCACCCTGGCAATTTTCCGCTTGACTCCCATTTTCGAAGCCACCATGCAGGCTAAAATATTGATCTCGTCAATCGCAGAAGCTGCAATCAACATGTCCGCCGATTCCAGACCGGCTTCTCTTAAAACACTTTGACTGGAGGCATTGCCCTCAACGACGGAGACATCCAGCGCCTCCTGAGCGCTGGCGCATTTCTCAGGGTCAACGTCGATGATCACCAGATCATGTTTTTCCTGGGAGAGCCGCTTGGCTAAATAAAATCCAACCTCTCCGGCTCCAACAATCACAATCTTCATCTTCCTGTTCCATGATTGAGAATGAGATCATTGGAAACGTTAACAAAAGGGGGAGAGGGATGTCAAGATAGAATACGGGAGGTGGGTAACCGTGTTACGGGGTATGAATTCAGCAGATCCGCCAGGAATGTCGGATCATGGTGACTTCGAACAAAGACTGAGTGGTTACGAGGACGGAGACATAACCCACATTTATTTGATTTTCTTAATATCTTCCTCTTTTCCGATCACCACCAGGATATCGCTATCCTTGATGACAAAATCAGCGCGAGGAACCATGGTCAGCCGTTCGGGCAGCATCTCCCTGATGGCAATCACCTCAATATGATGTTTGCCTCTCAGGTGCAGTTCTCCAATCGTTTTCCCCATAAAATTGGATGGAGGCGCCATTTCACAGATGGTATAATCTTCGGAAAGAGGAATGTAGTCGAGGACGTTGGGGGAAATCAGGCTTTTGGCGACTTTGTTGGCGATCTCTTTTTCCGGGATGATCACTTCCGTGGCTCCCACTTTCTCTAAAACATGCTTATGATCTTCATTGGGAGCCTTGACAAGTATGGTCTTCACCTTCATTTCTTTCAGATGTAGGGTGATGAGGGTAGCCGCCGCCAGGTCCTCGCCGAATGAGATGATCACCACATCATCGGGTTGAATGGCGATTGACTCCAAAACCTCCTTATCCGTCCCATCAGCAAGAATTGCCTTGGTGGAAAAATCTTTAATCTTCTGAATGATCTCTTTATTTTTGTCAATGGCAATGACTTCAATTCCATTCTCATAAAGATCTTTCGCAATATTAAAACCAAAAATCCCCAACCCAATGACCACAACCCGCTTCATTTTATTTCTCCTTATTTTTTAATGCCATTTCTGCAATTAAGGATAGTATTCTTTCTGCTTTCTGCTTTCTGCTTTNNTACTGCCTACTGCCTACTATTATTCTTATCCCACCATGACTCCTTCTTCTGCATAAGTTAAACCTTTCCCTCCAGTGCTACGGGAGAAAGAAAAAGCAAGGGTCAAGGGCCCGACTCTCCCCGCAAACATCAGCAAGGTAATCGCCAGCTTCTGAATGTCATTCAGATTTGAGGTCACCCCCATGGAGAGTCCTACTGTTCCGAAAGCGGATACCGCTTCAAAGAGATATTCCACAAAAAAATGGCGGCTTTGCAAAGGTGGAAGATTTCCCCGGGCTGTAATTAAAAGAACCGATGTGATGATCGCCACCGAAAAGGCTGATGCGAAGATGATCGAAATCGATCGGCTCACAATCTCCCTGGGAATAGTTCGATTAAAGATGGTTACTTCCAGATTTCCCCTTAACCGATTCCACATCAACAGGGTGAGAAGGGCAGCACTCGTTGTTTTCACTCCCCCCCCCGTCGAACCCGGAGAGGCTCCGATGAACATCAGGATGAGCATCAAAAGAATGGTTGTGTTGGTCAGGGATCCGATATCGACGGTGTTAAAACCGGCTGTCCTGGGAGTGACCGATTGGAAAATGGAAGCGAGGATCTGGTTCACGAGGGGAACATCCCTGATAATATGATTCCTTTCAAAAATAAAGAATAAAATCGATCCGGAGAAGATGAGGATCGCCGTCGTGATAAGTACAATCCTGGAGTGAATGGATAACTTATTCTGAACTTTCTTAAACCTGGAAAGGACTTCATACTGGACAATGAAACCGATACTCCCGTGAACGATTAATCCCATCATTGTCAAATTAACGATCAGGTCTCCTTGGTAGCCGATGAGGCTATCGGAGTTAAGTGAAAAACCGGCATTGTTAAAAGCAGAGATAGCGTGGTAGAGGGCCCGGTAAAGAGCTGCCCCAAGAGGAAAGTCAAAGGAAAACCGGACAAAAAGAAAAAGGGTGCCAAGGGCCTCAATGACGAAGGCAAACCAGAGGACGGATTTTAGAATCACAAAAAAATTCCGGGTTGGAGTATGAATAAGGGTTGATTGAACGATTTCCCTCCCTTTAAAAGATATCCCTCGACCCATCAGGATAAAGAAGACCGTAGAAAAAGTAATAATTCCCAGCCCTCCGATCTGGATCAGAAGCATAGTCATCACCTGACCCAGGGTGGAGAGATCCTTTCCGGTATCCACCACAATCAGTCCCGTGACACATACAGCAGAGGTGGAAGTGAAAAGGGCGTCCACAAATCGGAGAGGATCCTTTGTCGCTGAAAAAGGTAACCGGAGGAGAATGGTCCCTGCGAGGATCACGCCAGCGAAACTGAGGACAAAAATCCGGCCGGGTGAAAGGAATTTCGATAAGGCTAATTTTATGCTGAGCCAAATGGAACTCGTCATGGATGGAATCCATTTAAACGCAGAATCCTATTTCGGCAGCGACATACATCAATTTTAACTATCTGATTAGCCTTGACCACCCTATTTCATAATAAAGGTCATGACCAGAGCGAAAACGGCATAAGTTTCGGGCATCGCTCCAGACACCATGGCGTTGGCTAAGGTATTCTTCCCCTCTAAAATGCTCCGGATTCCCGCTGCGCAGACGATTCCCTGGTACCAGGCACTGAAGAACATGGTAAAGCCGAAGGCAGCCGCCTTTCCGGCAACGGCGTAAGAATCCATCTCAAAATTACCCATGTTGGCAAACAGGACCACGATGGAGTAAATCCCCTGGGTGGATGGCATCAGCGCAACAGCGATGTTCTTAAAAAAATTCTCAGCGCCGCCACCCAGAAGAGCTGAAAAGGAGATGCCGAGACCCACGGCCGACCCCGCAAGGCCCAATGATAAGCTGAAACCCATCACAATTTTTGCCACGAGAATCCCCCAATCCTTCTGACCTGCTGTGGCCTGTGCCAATGCGGGGGACACGGATACAAGTATGAACGTCATAGTAAAAAGACCTGCAAGGACGATTCCTTTCTTATTCATATGATTAACCCCTTTCCACTTTGAATGGTTTATAATCAATGCCCCCTCCCTGGAAAAAGTTCTTGAAGGCTTCAACGAAATGGAGGCGGGCTGAGTGAACGGTACTGCCAAGGATAGAGAGAGCCAGGTTAAAGGTATGGCCCATGATCAACAGAAGGATGGCAATAAATGTTCCGAGAATTGGACCCGATGCTTGATACACCATTCCAGCAAGCTGGTTCATCACCGCTGCGATCGCGGTGGTAGCAATCCCCAAACCAAACAGACGGGCATAGGAAAGCAGGTCCCCGATCAGCCCGGTTAATCCATAGATACTCCATAACCCGAGCCCAATCCGGATCGCCCACTTTTTACTATCGGATGCAAACCAAAACGTCAGAAAAAGTCCCAAGCACAGCAGTCCCCAGCCGGCATACTCGAATAGCACGTTTACAGATGAAGCGGGGCTGGAGAACCAGATGCTACGGCTGATCAGGAAGGCTCCTCCCCAGAGAACTCCCACGAGACCTAACTTCTGAAGCTGGTCGTGTCGGGAATGAGCCTGTAACACCCCTAAAAGGTAGGAGAGGGTCAGGTGTAGCAAACCCAGACCCAGACTGCTGTAAAAGAGGATCATGGGGTTTCCGACATCCAAATCCAGATCCACTAAAACCCACTCCCGGTTTGTAAAGTTGTAACCAAAGACCGATCCCGTGATCACGCCGATGATGATTGAGGAGACGGAAAAAGCCTGACAAAGATTCATGGCAAGGGGCAATCCCTTGGCGAGATGCCCCCATTTTTTCTTGATCCAGATCGAGGCCAACAAAAAGACGAGGCCATAACCGGCATCCCCCAAACAGATGCCGAAGAAGAGGATCATAAATGGGGCAAAGAAGTAAGAAGGGTCGAGACTCCTGTATGCCGGCAATCCATATAGCTTGAGAAGGGGTTCGATGCGACGAATAAACCAATTATTTTTTAGTAAAGTAGGAGGAGTTTCTTCCTCCAGTGGGTCCCTTGTCTTTGCCAAGAGTGGCAAACGCGATAGCTCCATTTTTTTCAGTAACTCTGCTTCGAGGTCCGCCGGCACCCAACCCTGAAGTCCGAAAAGAAGGTCTTCCGAGTAGAGCGTCCCGAGGTGTTCCGTAAAATTGGCTTCATTAAGGGTGGCCAGGTATTGCCTTTTAAGAAGCTCGATCCGGTCTCCTGCTCCGCCGAGTTCAGCCATGGTTCTTTCTTCTTTTTCGATGACCTCTTCGAGCTCCTTTTGGGCCTCCTTCAACCCCTTTTCGGGATGGCGAAGCAGTGTCGCCTGTGGAATATCAACCGGGCGATCAAACTGGATGGTATAAAAATGGAGGACCGGTTTTTCGGTCACTACCTCCATGAAAGTGTCTTCAGGTAGCTTCTGGGGCATTCCCTGTTTCCCCTCCACCCTGAAACGCTGGACATAGACCCCTTCCCGCTCCAGATTTCGAAGTCTTGCCGGATCAAAATCTCCCCATCCTCTCAGATCCGAAATGAGCTTGAAGAGAAATTGTTTTCGATTCTGGTTTTCCTGGAGGGCTGCCAGCCTCCCCTCACAAAAGGAAATAAATTCGGCATCCGGAACGGAAATTGGAATCTTCTTCACCCTCTTGCGGAACCGATTGACCCCCTCATAGATTTGGTCGATCCGCCTCACTTCCTGAAGGATTGATGCGTTTTTCTTCTCCAAGTCGCCCGCCATCTTTGCCGCCGGTTCGACATGGATGACGCCGGTTTCCTGTAAAAACTGTAATGTTTTCTCCTTTTCGTTGGAGGGGCCGATGATAAACACCCTCTTCATCTTAGCCAGTGTCAAGGGAATCCTCTTTTTTGTGCTTGCAACAGCACATTCTTTGATATCTTTGCGGGCGTCCGCTTACTAACCGCCTGCATAATAGGATGCTTCTTCGCTAAGAGCCTTGGCCACCTTGGCCACGCCCACGGCCGCAGCCTGCTGATCCTGGAGATAGACCGTAATCTTTCGAATGGCCTCTCTGCACTCCGGAATAAGCTTTTGTTCGTACAGGTTGATTCGTTGGCTCGTCTTTCGAAACCCCTCCGAGAGAATATGCTCCTGCTCCTTGAGAATGAAAATTTTCTCTCGGATGAA
>DCUS01000074.1:618-7424 GCA_002327885.1 Syntrophaceae bacterium UBA2208 | reverse complement strand
ACATTCTTCCCTACGGATTTGACCTCACGAATGGAGATAAAGAAGGGAAGGATCCTCTCAACATCCCAATACATCGGAGACCACAAGGAGATCTCTTTGATCTTTTCATTCATGAGCGCCTCTTGCCCTCTTATCTCCTTCCGGAGGATCGCCAACTGCATCAGAAACTGTTGTTTTCTCGCCTCGAGGGCAGGAAGAAACCGTTCATACATAGCCAGTTTCTGCTTCTGCTCTCTAAGTGAGACCTTATTGAGCTTAATTCGTTCAGCCATCGATAAATGCCTATCTTTGCTCAGGAATTTTTAGGCCAATATTGATCGATCAATTCCTGTTTGATACCAACCTCATCGGGGTGGAAACACTCTGCCAGTGTCTTCCAGCCGAGGTTGAGGGCCTCGTCCAATCCGATATCCACCTTCAAATTCATGAAGCGGTCGTAAAAAAGGTCCCCATAGAGGAGATACCGGTCATCATCCGCTGTCTTGTCAAACCCCATGGCCAGCTTTTGTTCCACTTCACGGCTTTTTGCAAAGAGCCGTATCATGCTGTTCATAATATACCCGTGGTCGTTTCGGGTTACTTTTCCGATCACGAGCTGTTTTAATCGGGAGAGGGAGCCAAAAGGTTCAATGACTCCTTTTCGGAGATAGAACTGCCCCTCGGTGATGTATCCCGTATTATCCGGAACGGGATGGGTGACATCATCTCCGGGCATCGTGGTCACTGCAAGGATTGTAATACTACCGGCCCCTTCAAAGTCAACCGCCTTCTCATAACGGGAAGCCAAGTCACTGTATAGCGATCCTGGATATCCCAGGTTTGACGGAACCTGATCCATAGAGATAGCGATCTCCTTCATGGCGTCGGCGAAAGCAGTCATGTCCGTCAGCAATACGAGCACGCGTTTTCCGGAGACTCCAAACTGCTCGGCAACGGCCAGGGCCATGTCGGGAACAAGGAGCCTCTCCACAACCGGATCGGAGGCGGTATGGATAAACATGACTGTCCTTGAAAGCACCCCTGCCTCTTCAAAGGCATATCTAAATTTCAGGTATTCATCGAACTTCAAACCGATCCCACCCAAAATGACGATATCGGCATTCGCCCTCATACCGATCCGAGCAAGTAGCTCATTGTAGGGCTCCCCGGCAGCGGCGAAGATAGGGAGTTTTTGGCTTTCAACCAGGGGGTTAAAGACATCGATCATCGGAACCCGGGTTTCCATAAATCCACGTGGAATAACCCTCATCACAGGGTTCACCGAAGGCCCTCCGATTTCCAGCCGGGGTAAGGCTTTTAAATCCGGGCCACCGTCAATCGGTTCTCCTGACCCATTGAAGATTCTCCCGAGGAGGGCATCTCCAAAGGCGACCTGCATGGGGTGTCCCAGGAAACGGACTTGATCCCCTGTCGAGACCCCTCGGGCGCCGGCAAAAACCTGAAGAAACACTTCGTCTCCCCTTAGGCGGATCACCTGGGCCAAAGAGGACCTGAGTCGGCTCTTCACAACGGCAAGTTCTCCGTAATGGATACCCGTAGCCGGAACAGATATGATGTCTCCTTGTATGCGTGTTATTTGCGAGTGTTCGATGATCATCCGGAGGCCGCTCCTTTTCCGAGAATGGATTCGATTTCCTCTCGATATTTTTGGTACGGTTGTCCCCTGAACGGACAGTACTTCATTTGAAAGAAGAGGTTCTGGAGATGAGCCATCTCTTTTCGGGCTTCTTCCTTGTCTCGGAAAGAAAAGGGATGGTGGACCATTTCAATTAAAAGAAGGAAATCGGTCACCTGTCTCTCCAAAGATGTAGCTCGATCCACAGGGTCGAAAGAATCTTGCTGGAGGCAGACCGCATCCACCATCTCTGATTTGAGGTAGATGACCAGATCCTCAGCACTCACACCTTCCTCACCGACGACAAGCATCATCTGATGAATTTCATTCCCCCGAAACATGAGATTCTGGACCTCCTCAACCAAGGATACCCATTGGGGATGACGGCTGTTCAGGGATTCCCTCATCTGATTCAAATAAAGACTCCATGAGATAAGAGGATCGATCGCAGGATAACGTCTCTGATCCGATCTTCTCCTTGAAAGACCATAAAAGGCACCGACCACTTTAAGAGTGTTCTGGGTCACGGGTTCCTCGAAATTTCCTCCCGCAGGAGAAACATTCCCTACAAGTGTCAGGGATCCTGTCACTCCGTTGTAAAGTCGAACCAGACCTGCCCTCTCATACAAAGCTGCAATTCTGCTCTCAAGATAAGCTGGAAAAGCTTCCTCCCCTGGGATTTCTTCCATTCGCGCCGAGGATTCTCTGAGAGCTTGAGCCCATCTTGAAGTGCTGTCTGCGAGAATAAGAACCTTGAGTCCGATCTGACGGTAATATTCTCCCAGTGTCACTCCCGTATAGATGGATGCCTCGCGGGCAGCAACCGGCATGGATGAGGTGTTACAAATGATGATGGTCCTATTCATCAATGATTTTCCTGTCTTCGGGTCTTCGAGCTCAGGGAATTCCCGAATCGTCTCAACAACCTCCCCTGCCCTCTCCCCGCAAGCTACGATGATGACAATATCGGACTCAGCATATCGCGAAACGATCTGCTGAAGCACCGTTTTCCCTGCCCCAAAAGGTCCTGGGATACATGCCGTTCCACCTTCTGCTAAAGGGAAAAAGACGTCAATCAACCGGCACTGTGTGAGAAGCTGTCTGTTCGGAAGGAGCCTCTCCTGATAGGCCCGGACGGGTATTTTAACGGGCCATTCCTGCCTCATTGTAATCGTCACCTCATCCCCGTCTTCTTTCCTCAAAGTGGCTATGGGATCTTTGACGGTATAGGCGCCCGGAGGTTTAATATCGACGACTTCCCAGACATCTTTGAGGGATAAGGGGACCATGATATGATGATCGAAGATCCCTTCCGGAACCTTTCCGAGATAATGACCTCCCTTGACCCTGGCGCCGCGGTCAACGATGGGCGTAAAATCCCAGGTTTTTTCTTCATTTAGGCCTGTCAGATATTGCCCTTTTTTCAGAAAATAGCCTTGGCTATTCTCCAACTCACGCAGGGGATTTTGTAACCCATCATAGATCATTCCTAACATTCCAGGGCCCAGAGTCGCGGACAGAAGCTCACCTGAGAAATCCACATGATCTCCGACCCTGAGACCGGTTGTACTCTCAAAAACTTGCATGTCGACGAGGCGACCCCTAATTCGAATAATCTCGGACTTGAGAGGGATTCCATTCCATATCACATAGGCCACTTCATTCATCATGACTTCCTGATCCTTGAGTAGCTCGACGGTAACTAAAGGGCCATTTACGGCAACGATTCGGCTGTCCTTTGAACTTCCCAATGTTTACCTCCTCTCCAAGATCGCATGAACTTCATAGGGAATCGTCATTTTCTCCCAACGGCTAAACAGGCTGGCCTTTGCGAGAATTGCAAGAACAGCATTGATCGAAAAAGGATCGCCCCCTTCACAGTGAAAAATTGTTTTGAGACGTTCTTCGTCGATTAAACGCTCGGCCATCAGGGGATTCTTCTGACTTTTTATCTGACTGACCAGGATTGAGAGATCACGATATCCTACTTGAGGCAGGATCAGATAATCCCCCACTTCAATCCCTCTTTCCTTTGCCCTCATCGTCACCAGATGATTCCGCAACCCAATTTCCCATGAGAGATAATCCACCAGAAACCTGCAATCCCTTTCCTGGGCCAATGTATAGGCATACGAATAATACCGCTCCCAAAGGGCGTCAAAAACGTAGGGACGGCGAATACCCCTTTCCTTCTCCTCTAAGAAAATCTGGATAAACAGGGGAAGATTTCTCTTTCTTTCGATCTCTTCCTGGGTAAGTATACCTCCTTCGATAAAAATGGGCCGACCCTGATGGAGGTTCTCAAAATTGGCCACATCAATCGCCAGGAGAAGGCCTTCAATCAGAGGGACATCCTCCGGTTCGATATTTCTCCGAATGATTCCTGAAATCTCGGCATAAGGGAGAGGTAACTTCTCTCCAAGGAGGTCTGGCAGGGGGGGGATGAGTCCAATTAAAAAGTAATATTTTCCCATCCAAAATCAGCTTTCTTTCCCAGTAAAAAAGTATTTACGAAAACGGGGAGAACAAAATTCGGTAAAGACCTCCACCAATCCCTCTCCAAAGTTAAAATGGCTTCCTGTGCCTTCAAGGCCGATTTTAAATCCGAAAGATACTTTATCGGTAAAATGCACAATCAAGGGCCTCGTCGCTTTTTCTCTGAACTTTTCAATAAACCACTGCCCCAATTCATCTCTCATTTTCTCCGGAAGAAGCACCTCAAGGTTATTCTCTTCTCCCTCAAGCCTGCAAAATCCAGCGATCAGCTCTTCAAGGATCTTTTCCAGGAAATCGGGTTTGTTCAAAAGAGGTCTCAGTTCCGCTTCAACCGTGGGCTGGACAATGGCTTTCTCCAGCTTTTCCTGAACCATGAGAATGAAGTTGCGGGCGGCTGTGTTCATATCGCTCTCCATCTGCTTAAATACCGTCTCGGCCTCCTTTTTCGCAGCTTCCTGTATGCGCCCAGCTTCTCTCTCGGCATCTGTGACGATCCTCTTGGCTTGATCCCCGGCTTCCCGCAGGATTCGCTCCGATTCCGCTTTTGCCGGAGAGAGGATCCTTTCCGTCAATTCGTTCGTAATGTCACCCAATGTTTTTGTCATCGCTTAGCCTCTCGTCTTCTCCATAAATATTTTTCAGGGGAAATTAAAATTTATGCATGACGATTTGGTAGATTTTATCACTCCTCAAAATATTTTGGTATGTACAAAATTTCACAGGTTTAAACTAAGACGATTCTAATGGAATAAAAAAAAAATTTCAAGCTTTTTTGGGCCAGGAAGTATCCTCGAATGCTTAAAATTTCAATTATTTGAAGGTGACGAGTAATTGTTTTAAAAGTCTTCTATCTCTTGACATAATCCTTACTTCTTAATATGGTTAACCCTGTTGGTGCAAAAAAAATCTTGTCGAATGAGTCGGGAACCTCCTTTCCGTCAGGGGAAATTTGTTTATTAAGCGAAGGAGGCTGCTTCCTGACAATGCCTGATGGGGGGAAGGCATGACTTATCTGCACACTCTTATTCTGGGAATCATCGAAGGGGTTTCGGAATTTCTCCCTATCTCTTCAACAGGCCATCTCATACTCGCCAGCCATCTCCTTCATCTTAAACAAACGGACTTTCATAAAAGCTTTGAGATTGCGATCCAGCTCGGGGCGATTCTATCGGTCGTGGTTCTATACTGGCGAACCCTTCTGGTAAACTTTGAAATCCTAAAAAGGGTCATCACGGCATTTATTCCAACAGCCGTTTTCGGGTTTATCTTTTACAAGATCATAAAAAGGGTGCTCCTCGGAAGCAACACAGTCGTCCTCTTTTCCCTTTTGATTGGAGGTGTCTTTTTGATCCTTTTTGAGTGCTGGCATCGAGAGAAGGAAAGTGCATCCGAAGAACTCTCTGACATTTCTTACCGCAACGCATTCATCATTGGCCTTTGCCAGACGGTCGCCATGATTCCGGGAGTCTCCCGCTCGGCGGCCACGATCATCGGTGGTTTGATACTGGGAATAAAAAGGAAGACCATCGTCGAGTTTTCTTTTCTCCTGTCCGTCCCGACGATGGCCGCTGCGACCGGCTTCGACCTGGTAAAGAGTGGAGGGCACTTTTCATCGGACGAATTCAATTTACTCTTGATCGGATTTGTTACCTCTTTTATTGTTGCTCTCTTGAGTATCAAGTGGCTGCTCCATTTCATTAAAAATCATACCTTCATCCCTTTTGGTATCTATCGAATTCTCATCTCCCTTTTATTCTGGTTTTTGATTTTGTAATCTCTCTCCCAGGGCATCCGGCGAGTTTATGACAAGCAAGGGTCACACTCTTCTAAAATATATCCGCTGAAAAAATATAAATCTCCGCATCTTTTTCCTTCCAGGTACCGGAAGGCAGGCCTGCTTTTTGGCAAGTGTGCTCCAAAAATGTCTGGCGATCCCATCCATACTCTGTGGCGACCTGGGGTAAGAGAAGTCCCGAGTACCACCCTTTCTTAATATAAATCCCATGCTTTCCAACCTGAATCTCATTCACATCCTTAATCCTTTTAAGGGGAGTCAAAACAGATATTTCAAGCTCCAGGTCTGGGAGTTCTTTCTCTTTCACAGGGGTGAAACGGGGATCGCGAAAAGCAGCCGCCTCAGCCATCTCTTCAATGGTCTTATGGAGAGGTCCATGGCCTTCAATGTAGCCAATACACCCCCTCAGTTGCCTTCTTTTGTGAATGGTCACAAAGGCTCCTCGATTTTCCTTCAAAACAGGGGACTCGACTTTAAAATCCGGAACAGCTTTCCCCCTCGCCTTATTTTCAATCACTGTTTTTGCGATGTGATGAAGGGTTTTCTTCTCCTCTTCATTTAAACCTAAATCAACCCCTACCTTTCTCTCGTCTTTCATCTTTTCTTTCCCCCCGACTGTCTTGTAAAAGACACCCGCTGCATAACCAACCACCCGGCTCCGATCCCCCGTCACGTCCCCGGAATTGAGGTATTTGAGCACTTTGCCCTGATTGGCCCCAAGAGCCTTGGCCGCTAACATGATGGTAATGATGGGTCCTCCTCCGCATGCCTCACAGCACCTACTTTTCAGATCTCGGTTCAATCCCTCTGGGTCAAAACGTTCGATATGGTTTAAAACAATCTTGTCGAGCTTAACGGCTTCATCATAAGAATGAAAATGGGAAAGGTCCGAACTCGCAA
>DCUS01000074.1:0-573 GCA_002327885.1 Syntrophaceae bacterium UBA2208 | reverse complement strand
AGGGGATTTGAACTTCCAGAGAATGCTCCTGGGAATGAGCGTCCGGAAGAAATTGAATTTCTTTTCGTTTCTCCATCATTTTCTTCGAAAATTCCACATCAACGGGAACCACGCCCAGGGGGGTTCGATATCCTCCCCGATCATAGATAGAAGCTCCTTTAAATAGAGCGCGATGACTGGGGGCGACCACGACTACAGAATCAAACACTTTCCCTTCTACCCATTTATAAGCATAGGCTGCCACTTGGCCAGAATACATATACCCGGCATGGGGNNGAGATGAGAGCAACGATATCGCCTTCAATTTTTTCCTTTTTGACTTGATCTAAATATCTTTTCACATCGCGCGAAAGAATTTCCGGTTTATCGGGATAAAATGTTCCTGCCACAACCGGCTCTCTGATCTCTTTCATCCCCATCTCCTTTTCGCCTCTGAAGATCTGAGCAATTGCTCCAGAACTCATGAGGAGAAAACCAATCAAAGAAAGGAGGCAATAAAGTTTTTTCAAAATTCTTCTTCCTATCCCTTAATTCAATGCTGTTTGCTGTCCAATAGGAGGGTCACCGGTCCGT
>DCUS01000083.1:2653-2834 GCA_002327885.1 Syntrophaceae bacterium UBA2208 | reverse complement strand
TGGTCCTAAAGGGCGCTGTCACTAATTATGCTACTACATATTCCACTGATCTTGGGTTTTCCATACTTTTTGACGCCTTCAGCACTTCCAAACCAACTATGTTGCCGTTTTTATCGTAATCGATAATTACGCCAGGTTTATCCTCATCGCTTTCCTCGATGGCCTGACTACTGAACAGAAT
>DCUS01000083.1:0-2628 GCA_002327885.1 Syntrophaceae bacterium UBA2208 | reverse complement strand
TTGCCCCAATCCGGAATTACAGTTCCTTTTCCAGTAGCGGGATTAAGCCACTTTCGATGTGCCCCACCACCTCTACGGGGGATTTCATGACAACCAAGGGTCCGAAGCCTTTTGGTCGGATCCTTATAGTTCATGGCTCAGCAGGGATTAGTGATTCAAACCATACCGGGGAGTTTATATTGTCTATTATCAAAGCAGAAGAAAACGCCTTGCCGGTGTCCTCATATAATTCCAGCACTGCGTTAATGGCGTCCCTGACGACTTCATTAAGATGTTTAAGATCGTCAACCTCAGTTATCAACTCCGGAAGAACAGGGCTTGTCACTGTCCATCCTCCTTCTTTCTGTGGTTCTAAAACCAATGGGATCTTAAAGATTCTACTCATGGAAAACTTACCTCCCATAATTTATCCCGGGATCAGAAGATAAAAGGGGACAGGCTACTTTTTCTCTTACTGGCGGCATCCTTTTTCGGCCTCCCCTTTGGTCTCGGTGTCGATTCCAATCCCAATTCTTGGCTGATGGTAATCCGCCAATCTGCCTGGACCGAAGGGTGATTGGCGATTGATACCCTCCCGCAGCGCAGTAGGATTCCCACTCTCAAGCAGCAGTTCCATCTCATTCGCCGTTAATGGCTCAGCCTTATCATATCTGTCTAAATTCGGGCACAGCTTGTGGGTAAAAAAGTAGCCTGTCCCCTTTTCTCCTCCTCCTTCTAATGACATATCTGGGATTACCTATTACCTGAAATAATTATTTACGGTAATGTTTGGTAATAGCGACTATTTCTACTTTTTCTTCAGGTAGGCAGATAAACAGAGCTCTGTATTTTTTATCTATCCTGAATGAATAAATGAGACGATGTTTTGGCTCTAATAATTCGGTACCAAGGGAGGGGTAAGATGGGTCGCTTTCAAAAAGCTTTTTGACTTTTTCCCATTTTCTTGAAAGTCCATGGATTTTTAGGTAGTTTTCAATATCAGCCCTGAGGTCAAGAATGACAGGCATCGTAATCTATCGATAGAGCGAAGACTTCTTTAACCCCTCTTCTAAATCTTCTAAGAAATCCTTTTCGTACAAATTGGTTGCTTCAAAGTCGGCGAAGATAGCCTCAAGTTTATCCTTCTTAAACTGCTTTAATTCTATGCCTTTTTTCTCAAGTCTCTCTAATAACCTGGTCCGATCTTTTTCATTCAGGTTGTCAATGATTTTATAAAGTGTATTCATAGGAATTTCTATTTCCTTGGTGATCGTTTCTTTTAAGGTTACTTTCGGCATACCCTGTCACCTCCTGAGAGCAATGTAACGTGCGGCAATGACCGCCGGAAATAAAAGGAAAAATGGCGTTTGAGTAAACGCTAATTTTATTATCAAACTCAGAGAAAAAAGTCAAAAGATAGTTTCTCTTGGAGTTTCCTGAGTTTTGGGAAAGCAGGGGACGTCCCTAAATGATTCAACCCAGATTTTCCATTTGAGCCTGTTCAATACTAACTTATTTTAATAAATACGTCTACTTACAACCATGAAAAATCTAAGTTAACCCATTTTTATCGGATTTCCGGGGGTATGACCTTCGGAAAACCAGTGTTTTAAAAAAAGATAACCCAAAAACTGGGCAATTCCGAGTGCGAGTTAACCCAAAGAATCTGCATCTGCCGCTCTTTGAAAATCGGGGTAATTCAGAAAAGGAAAAGTAGGGAACGTTCTTAACATTTAAACATTCGCGGGGGAGGTTGCCAACTTTTGTGGACTTGACGGGCGGTTCCATACAAAAGATATATGGCATTAATGGAAACGAATATGTTACCATTAACGCCATGAGTTACTCTGTCAGAGAACTCCTCCTGCCGGACGGCAGGAGCCCTTTCGCGGAGTGGTTCGTTACGCTTGACCCTATGACTGCGGCCAAGGTCAGGGTGGCGGTTGCGCGGATGGAGCAGGGCAATCTGTCAAACGTGGAGTGGTTCCGGGGCATCGGCGAATACAAGGTCGACTGGGGTCCCGGATACCGTATCTACCTGGCCGGAGACGGTCTGAGGGTTATCATCCTACTGGGCGGCGGAAGCAAGAAAAAACAACAGAAAGACATCGACGAGGCGGTCGCCCTGTGGGACGACTATAGGCGTCGTAAGGCGCAAACGAGAAAAGGAGAGCAATCAAATGGCACTGACCCGTGATTTTAGAGAAACCGTGGTTGCCCGTGTGCAGAGAGACCAGGTTTTTGCCCAAGCGCTGCTCGACGAGGCGATCACGCTGTTCGTCAACGGTGAACCCGACACTGCCAAGCTGATCCTGAGAGACCTGGTCAACGCTACGGTCGGCTTCGAGTCGCTGGCCGAGGAAATCCACAAGCCGGCCAAGAGCCTGCATCGGATGCTTTCGGCCTCGGGCAACCCAACGATGACCAACATCTCGGCGATCTTCGCGGCCATCAAGCGGGTGCTGAAGGTGGAGGTTCACACCACCGTGGTCACGGTGTAAGCTGGGAAAAGTAGGGGACGTTCTTAACTTTTAAACATTCGCTATCCCTGAACGATTCGATCTGCTAAAGAAGCTCACATGCAGAGACTTTTCCCGGATAGATGCTGCCGGCATCGAAGGACTGATTCGGAGGGCATCCAGAACTTAT
>DCUS01000247.1:21583-74622 GCA_002327885.1 Syntrophaceae bacterium UBA2208 | reverse complement strand
TAATATCTAATTACCCCAGGAATCAGGTATGAAGCTAAATCCCTTCGACTTCCCCCACATAACACAACAATAAGTCTTCCTCGACACAGTTCATTCGCTGTTATCTTTATCTCATTGGCCAATAAGATATTGACCTCTGCCGTAGGTCCAATATCTCCATATTCCCCTTGAGTTCCATCATATCCCCAATTCCAAAAAAGAATCTCTGGCTGAAAGGCTTTGACTCGCGATGAAAGCCCTTCTTTAACAAGTCTTAAATACTCTTCATCTTTCACCTTGGTTGGAACCCGGATATTTACTTTATTATTTTCCTCCCAACAGGGATATTCACAAAAACAACTATAAAGCACATTTGGGTCCGCTTCAAAGATCTCCCAGGTCCCTTCGCCGTGATGAGCATCGGTGTCAATAATAACAAATCTTTTTGCCCAGAATCTCTTTCTAAGCTCTTGAATGGCAATAGCAGCACCATTAAAATAACAACCCCCACCAAAAAAATTGGTTCCAGCATGATGATCTCCATAACCTGTAAATACAAAGGCATTATCAATTTCCCTTTTCCGTATCTTTTTAGCAGCTCTTATCGTACCGGAAGCTGATAAGAGGGCACCTTCAAAAACACCTGTTTTTCTCACCTTCTCAACCATATCAGGAGAATGAACTTGATAAAGCATTTCAGAAAAAATAGGTTCAAGATCTAAAAAAGAGGTAGGTTTTAAAGGATAGAAGGCATCATAGAAAAAAGACATTTTCTTTTTCGAGGATTACTTTAAGGGCTTGTGGAAAATCTTTAAGCCTCTCACCCTGCTGATAATAAAAGAATATTCCAGTTCTCATGGTTTAACGCTATTTGTTTGACTTCCTTCGCAAGAAATCGTAAAAAATTAGTACAGAAGGGTAAATATTTCTCCGTTTGGTCAATTATAGAAGATTTCGCTCAAAATTTCTAAATTTAAAGTGAAAGAAAAGCATAATCGATGTCAGACCTAATTCTATTTAATGCTAATGTAATTACCATGGATCCAGCCTTTCCAAAGGCTCAACTTGTAGCCGTTAAAAATGGGAAAATTCAAAATGTAGCGAGAAATGATAATTTCAAAAAACTAAAAAATCCAAACACAAAAGTGATCGATTGTCGTGGTAAAACAGTTTTGCCGGGTTTCATAGATACTCATATTCATTTTCATGGTTTTGCAGAAAGATTGGTGACACTTAACCTGAGCCCTCGCAATCATATTCAATCTATTTCTGATATTCGAGACAGGATTGGCCAGTTATCCAAAGACCTACCCCCAGGAACCTGGATAAGGGGAGGGGGATACAATGAATTCTACCTTACTGAAAAAAGACATCCTACAAGATGGGATCTTGACATGGCCGCTTCGGTTCACCCCATAAAATTAACTCATCGTTCAGGACGGGCTCATGTATTAAACAGCCTAGCTTTAAAGCTTGTTAATATTAAGAAAGAAACGGCCGATCCCAAAGAGGGGCTTATCGATAGGGATCTAGAGACAGGGGAACCAACAGGATTGCTTTTTGGGATGAGTGATTACCTTGCTAAGGCAATACCTCCCATCGAAAATGATCAAATAGAGCGTGGGATAAACCTTGCAAGTGATGAATTATGTTCCTTAGGGATCACCTCGATCCATGATGCCTCTCCTCGAAATAATTCTAATCGATGGGAAAAATTCCAGCGATGGAAAGGTGGCGGACTCCTAAAATCAAGGGTGTCGGTGGCTCTCGGTATAGAGGGTTACGAGGAATATAAAAAGGAGCCTTTTTCAACTCAAATAAACGAAACCGAGCTTAAAATTAGAGGAGTAAAGATTATCTTGCATGAAACCACCGGGCGGCTTACCCCAAATCAGGAGGAATTAAATGAGGTAGTGCTTAATATTCACCGGGATGGATTACAGGTTATCCTCCATGCCATTGAAGAAAAAACCATTGAAGCTGCCTGCAAGGTTATAAAGTTTGCCTTACGAAAGTTTCCAAAATCAGACCATAGGCATCGGATTGAACACTGCTCTGTTTGCACTCCATCATTAGCAAAACGAATAGCCTCCCTTGGAATAATGGTTGTTACCCAGCCCAATTTTATTTATTACAATGGAGACCGATATCTAATGACTGTTCCAAAACCAAATTTGGAGCATTTATACCCTATAGCCACTCTGATAAAAAATGGAGTCACGGTTGCTGGCAGCTCAGATCGTCCAGTTGTTCCAGCAAATCCGATTATCGGTATCTATTCTGCTGTTTCTCGAAAAACAGAAGCGGGAGACGTTGTCCTGCCCGGAGAAAGAATCGTTCCTATGGATGCATTGAAGATGTACACAGAGGATGCAGCCAAAGCCATATTTGAAGAGAAGGCCAAGGGTTCAGTCTCACCTGGTAAACTGGCTGATCTAGTGGTTTTAAGTCACGATCCAACTGAAATCCCAGTCGATGAGATAAAAGACATTGAGGTGGAAATGACTATCCTTGGTGGTGAGGTAGTATGGGACAAAATGGTTAACCAATAATCCCCCTTTCAATATAAGAGGATAACTCTTCTTCCGTGAAACCTAATAATTCCATATAAACATATCGATTGTCTTCCCCCAGTAAAGGAGCAGCCTTCCACTCACTTCTGAGGTTTTCTTTAAATTTAATTGGGGAAGTATCTGAAAAGGTCTTTTCAAGGATTGGATTCTCTAATTGAATAAAGAAATCTCTGGCAACCAAATGGGGATCCTTGGCGATGTCCTCTGCGTTCTGAACTACTCCTGCTGGAATGCCTCTCTGTTGCAGAAGATTCACTACTTCTTCTGGGGAGAATTGAAGAGTCCATTGTTCAATGAGCTTATTAAGTTCTTCTTCATTCTCTTTTCGTTTAGATAAGTTAGAGAATCTTTCATCTTTGCCCCATTCTGGATGACCAAGTACACTACAAAGGTTCTCCCATTCTGCATCATTGAATACTGCTATAACACACCACCGGTCCAAACTTGAGCATTGATAACATCCATAAGGAGCAGCTGGGATTTCAACTGGTCGATTGCCTTGAGGAAAAATGTTTTTTTGGTTAATAGATACGTCTAATAGAGTAGGACCCATCAAGGAGCATATTGCCTCGTATTCTGATAAGTCAATATATTGCCCTTTACCTGTTCTATCCCTGTATTCCAAAGCGGCTAACACAGAAAATGCAGCATAAAGACCAGCGATTGGGTCTGCATAGGCATAGCCTATCCCTATGGGAGATTCCTTAGTAAAAGAAGTAAGATAAGTTAGCCCTGAAAGAGCTTGAAGGGTGGGTCCATAGGCCACAAAATCCTTCCATGGGCCTGTTTGTCCCATCCCTGACATGCTCACCATGATGAGATTGGGTCTCACTTCTTTTAGTCTTTCATAATCCAATCCCCAGTTTGGCATCACTCGTGGAGAGAAGTTCTCAATAACCACATCACTAATTTTTACAAGTTTAAAAACAATGTCCTTAGCTTCAGGATGACTCATTTCCAGGGTAATGCTACGTTTGTTTCGATTCCAA
Source organism: Syntrophaceae bacterium UBA2208 (assembly GCA_002327885.1). Taxonomy (GTDB): domain Bacteria; phylum Desulfobacterota; class BSN033; order BSN033; family UBA1163; genus UBA1163. The sequence goes on along the minus strand of DCUS01000247.1, from coordinate 71,081 downwards.
TGATTAAAATACCCTGTATGATTGGACTCAGCGCCCTTAGCTGTTTTTTTAGATTGGATCTTAATCACCTCGGCTCCGAAATCGCCAAGGATTCTAGTAGCATAGGGACCTGCCAGTACCCAGGTAAAATCTAAGATCCTTAATCTTTTAAGAATTCCCCAATTCATTAGATTTTATTTAAATAACATTATTTGTTGAAAGTCTTCTTATTTCCTCCTCAGAAAGCCCTAATTCCTCTTGGTAAATCTTAATATTGTCTTCGCCAATGAAGGGTGCCCGTTTCCATTGATTTAGTGAAAAAAGATTAAATTTATAGGGGACACCAGGGTATCTGATGGAAGCACCAATTTCGGGATGATCCACATCAATAAAAAACCCACGTTCTATTAGCTGTCGACTGTCTAAAACTTCCTCAGGAGAATAAACTGGACCCCATGGAAAATGCATGAGTTGTCCTAACTCGAAAAGTTCATTTGTGGTGTGTGTTTTAGTCCATTGCTGTATTATTTCCATAATATGATCAAGGTTTCTGAATCGATACTCCTCTTCTTTGTATCTCTCTTCTTTTAGATCTCCAGACATTCCTTCCGTATCCATCCATTCAACCAACGTCTCCCATTGTTGGAAAAGGCTAATGAGAATATGACCATCTTTACAAGGTAATATAGAAAAGGAGTTATTCCAATGGAGGTTCCCCTGCCTTTTTGGAACAATTCTTTCATAAAAATACTGAATCATTACATGTTCTAAGGTTGAAGCTACTGCCTCTTGTAATGAGATATCAATATGCTCTCCCTTTCCACTCTGATTTCGCTTCCTCAGGGCTAAGAGAATACCACAAGCCGCAAAGAGGGAGGCAACGTAATAGGATTGTTCCCCAAATGGCTTAAGGGGCGTGGTCAAAGGAGAACCAGATACATACATCTGTCCGCCAAATGCAGAAGTCACGATATCACAAGACTTGTATTTGCTACGTGGGCCATTCTGCCCAAAACCGGTCACTGAAACCAATATTAGTTTTGTGTTTATTCCACTCAATGCCTCAAACCCTAAGCCGAGTTCTTTAAGGTGCCCTGGAGAGAAGCTCTCAACCAAAACATCAGCCTTCTCTAACAGTCTGTAAAAGATTTTTTTGCCTTCACGATGCTCCAAGTTAAGCGTGATCCCCAGTTTATTGGTATTATTGTGAAAAAAAAATAGACTCCTTTCCGGATGGGGAGAATTTCCTAAGAATGGCCCTATCTTTCGAGAAGGGTCCCCCCCCGGTCTTTCTACTTTGATAACGTATGCCCCTAAATCTGCGAGAAGCTTAGAGCAAAAGCTATCTTTCTCATCGGCAAAATCCAATATCCGTATTCCTAACAAAAGCCCTTCTTTTTCTCTATTAATTTTCAATTTTCAACCTCATCATTATAAATTGCATGGCTCAACCAGACTGATTATCGCAATTAATCAAGGAATTTTCTTTATAACTTCTTTATATCCATCTATTATTCTCTGATTAACATGCCTCCATGGAGTATTTCACTTGTCGAACCAGCCGAAGCTCCGGACTGGGGTTCGCCATTTACCAGTTCACCCTCTAGTTGGCCTGTTTTTGCACCGCTGTAGCCGAGGAAATGCCTCCTTTCCCTGGCGGAGGCATCTGACTACTTCAAGATTAATAGGCGCCCGGTAAATTCTGTCTTCGGGCTTGTCCTGATGAAACGTTCCATGAGACCCCTATCAATTACGAGCCTTCACTATTACTGTAGCGATAAGTCAATAATAAAAACCTTCTCTCTCGAATTCTTTAGATTCAAGGCATCAGTTCAAGTCTCTGAAATCACTAGGGATCTTCGAGCGAGCGCGATTGGCTTTTTTAATTCCCAAAGCGTCATCAGCGATGATCAGACGCATCATATTAGCTGTCCCCTCACCAATTTGGTAAAGCTTTGAGTCGCGGTAATATTTTTCCACGGGGAGATCTAAAGAATACCCCATACCCCCATGGATCTCCATGGCCCACCCAGCAGCACGGACGGCGGCCTCTCCAGCAAAATACTTGGCAATAGCAATCTCTCTGGTAAATGGTCGTCCCTGATCGTTCAGCCAAGCCGCCCACCGGACCAATAAACGAGCTGCCTCCGTATATGTAGCCATATCTGCAATGATATGTTTGACCATCTGATAATCCCGAATGAGGCGTCCAAACTGCACACGTTCTTTCGCATACTTCACTGACGCATTAAGGCAGGCCTGACAAATGCCTAAAGCTCCACTACTTACACTGATTCGACCTCTGTCCAAAGCAGTCATTGCCACCTTAAAACCACCCCCCCACTCACCCAAGAGGTTCTCTTTCGGCACCACCACGTCCTCAATAAAAACCTCTGCAATAGGCGAGGATTTATCTCCCAGCTTGGGAATCTCCTTAGGTTGCCAGCCCCCCTGATCCGTCTCAACGACGATGGCACAGAGCCCCTTATGCTTCAGCGATCGGTTGAAAGTGCAATAGACTATAGCGTAATCGGCAACTGTCCCATTAGAGATCCATGTTTTGATTCCGTTGATCAGATAATGATCTCCCTTATCTATAACTTCCGTCTCGATAGCGGCTATGTCTGATCCGGCATTTGGTTCTGAGAAGCATGTACAACCCAGTTTTTCGCCGGTGACTAGGGCCTTGACGTACCTCTTTCGTAGTAAATCGTTGCCCCATTCCATTATTGTGTAAGGTACGGTAAGAGCTTGAAGGTTGAAAAGGCTTCGTAACCCTGAATCATAACTAGAGACTTGCTCACAGACAATAGAATGGGCTAAAAAACCCAGATCTGACCCTCCCATACCAACGGAGAATGCACAGCCAAAAAGGCCCAGTGAACCCATTTTCCTTACCAGTTCTCGATCAAACTCTTCTTTTTTCAAATTGGGAGCAATTTCTTTTGTGGCAAAATCTTTGACTGCCTGCACCATGACTCTCTGTTCCTCTGTCAGATCAAAATTCATAACCTTCTCCCCATCATAATATCCTTAATACATTAAAAAGACAATCGCTTGCTTTAAAAAGCATAACACCTCTATTGAAAATTTCAGTCCTAAACTATAAAATTTCGATTTAGCATTCAGACAAACTTCTTCACGATTTTCTCGTACTCTTCCACAAGTCTTCGAATCACCATGGCAACAGGAATAATCTCCCTTATTAAGTCTACTGACGCTCCGTAGTAGGCTTCTTCATTCACCAGGTTCCCCTCTATTTGACCCTTTCTCGCACGACTAAAACCCAGGTAATCTCTGATTTCCTCAGTCGGAGCACCGGAGGTCTCCAATTCCAGCAAGCGCCTTGTAAATTCCGTTCTAAGATTTCTTGTAGGTAATAATCTCCTATAAGTAACCACCGCATCCTTGTCTTTTGCCTCGATAATAGCCTGCTTATAATTTTGGTTTGCGATATTCTCCTCAACTACCACAAAGCGAGTACCTAACTGCACTCCCTCGGCTCCAAGCGCAAAGGCCGCCAAAACCCCTCTGGCATCGACAATCCCACCTGCGGCGATCATAGGGTTGGAAACAACATCAGCCACTTGAGGGATTAGAGAGAAAAGAGGTATCTCGTCAAATCCGACATAAGCCCCCGCCTCTACCCCTTCAATAATGAGAGCCCACTTTTGAGAATTCCGCTCTCTGAGCCTGTCTGACCGAAATGACAACGTGTAGAACCTTCCTCCCCTCCTGATGCAGAAGATCTGTAAAATGACCAGGATCTCCTCCTGCAGTGATTACAATTCGAACTTCCTTTTTTAGGATAACGTCCAGAAGAATTCCGCTCTCCTGGAGATAGAGGGGAATGTTAACACCAAATGGTTTTTCGGTTAAATCCCTGACTCTAGTTATCTGGAGTTCAAGATTTCTTGAAGAATCTCCATCTTTTTCCATCCCTGCAAAAGGACTGATCACACCCAGTCCTCCTGCATTGGAAACAGCTGAAGCAAGCTCAGCTGTTGCAAGCCAGAGCATACCTCCTTGTATGATGGGGTACTCGATTCCAAGCAGATCACAAACCCTGGTTCGTTTCATTATCAAGCCTAAATGACTTTGCCTTTGTTATCCCGGGTCTTGTCCATCAAAATAGCTTTGTTGAGGCGTGCTTTTTCATATTGAGGATTTAGTTTGATGGCCATGTTATAGTTTTTTAAGGTTTTAGTAAATTCCCCTTTTCCAAAATATTCATTACCCAGACTATGATAAATATCAGCCACTAACTCCTTGTCCTCCCACCTTGTTCTCGATTGATTATTAAGATGTCCTTTATATTCAAATCCATCGGGTAAAATATTTTCTATATCTATCGATGATTCTTCTGTCTTTAGAATAGTTAGTACATGAGGCCCCATTCTAAAGGCATTGTCCAAATATAAGGCATCTGCATCGATGCCCATTCTTTTGAGGAGACAATTATAAAGTAGTGTTAGGCCTAAACAGTTTCCGACAGCTTGATTGTCTTTGCTGAGTTGGGCATCAATGACGTCACTTAACCGAAACTGACCATGAGGTTCATAACGGGCCGGTTTCTCTTTCTCCAACCAGTTAAAAAGGTCTCTCGCCTTTCTTACCGGATCTGGAACTTGTAGATTCTCTGAGAGGAACCGCTGGAGTATGATATGAAGTCTATTTTCGTAAATCGCTAACTCGTCTTTTCCATTTACGCCTGAAGCCAAAAGAGCCTCCTTTTCGAAATGAAATTTCTTCTCCATAGCCTAAACTTAGAACTTTCAATTCAATGCGTAGATTATCCTCTGTTCTATCATCTCCTTTTTTATAATCCCTTTTTCCTCGAGGTATTTCAAGTGAGCGATTGTCTCCCCAGTGGCAAACCATTTTTGTGGAACAGGGAATAAATCCCAGGAGTCATAGAGAATATCCCAACTCATCTGTGATGCTATTTGAAAAGCACTCTTCATACCTTTTCCTAAAATAGAAATGATCTCATCCAATCTCTCCTGATGATGATGTTTTAATTCCTGAATCCTCTCTCTCCAGTTCGTAAAAGTGCCTCTGTGACCCGGCAATACCAACTCGATATCAAGCCCATAGACCTTGTCCAGACTTTCCAGATATGCCTTTAAGGGATCCCACTCGTCAGACATCAATAGAATGTTGGGGGTTATATCGCTAAGAATATGATCCCCAGCCACAAAGATTTTCTTGTTAGGTTCATAAAGGCACATATGCCCCTTGGTATGGCCAGGCGTTTCAACGCAATTGAATATGTAGTCCGATATGCTAATTGTATCGCCTTCTTTCAAGACATGAAAATCCAGATTCTCTTTCAAGACATGAAAATCCAGATTCTCTTTTGGTCTGTATTTAAAGACAGGATGGGTATAGGAGATGGTTTGAAGTTCATCTTCCGGAAAACCATTCAAACGAACAAACCCAATAAGATCATCCAAGAAAATGCCAGCTTTTATCCGATCAGCGTCTGGCTGGTTGAAGTGTATTGTTGAGCTATCTGTGGCAAGGCTCGAAACAAGGCCAAGATGGTCTGGGTGTAAATGAGTAATATAAAAGTCTGTTTTCCTTATATCAACTGCAAGTTCCATCAAACCAGACATCATTGCTTTCAGGCATTCTTCCCGGTTCATCCCGGTATCGATAATCAAATTTCGGTCTAGCGCCTTTATGACATAGGAATTGAGTGATTTAAGAGGACTCTGCGGAAGGGGAATTTCCATTTTATAAAGATTTGTCAGGATTTCTTCAATCATTGAGTCCCCTCATATCTCATATTTTTCAAATGTGTTTCCATAAACAAGTGTAATTAATTTGGCAGTCTGATTATCTTCGTTGATTTAAAAATTCTGAAATGACCTCATTAAGGGCAATGGGATTCTCCTGTGCAGGAAAATGTGAAGATTTAGGTATTTCTCTTAACTCGGCATTTGGAATCAATCTACAAATCCTTTGAGCTACTTTCTTCGATAAGAAAGAGCTCCTTTCTCCCCGTATCACCAAACTTAGACAGTTTACATTCTGAAGGAAAGGCCAAAGGTCTTCAGTGTCGTAATCCAATTTTTCTAATTGTTGAATCATTCCAACGTCAAATTTAGGTAACATCATCTCATTACGCATTTTCTTGAAGCCACGGACTACGATATGGCTACAAACTTCCTTTGAAAGATACGGAGAGAGGGTGTTGATTTTCTCCACAACTTCTTCACATGAACCAGCTTGTAGCGGAATATGTTTAATAAGATTCTTTAATGCTTTGGAAGATGCGGGATCATTCCCGGGCCGGGCATCAATGAGAACGAGTCGTTCTACATTTTCAGGATAGCAGGCAGTGTAGATTAATGCATTTCGGCCTCCCATGGAGTGACCAATGATAATTAGATCTCTTAAACCCAGAATTTCAACAAAACACACAATATCTGAAAAATAATCGTATATGGAATATGCCCCATCTATGCACCATTGGGTTTCCCCGTGCCCTCGCTGATCCAAGGCTATGACATGATATCGGTTTCTAAAGGTTTGTCCAAAATCATCCCATACATACGCATGAGCCATAAACCCATGAAGGAGCAAAATAGGCTGATGTCCAATATTCCCCCAATCAAGATAGTGGAAATGTATTCCATTAATATTTAGATACTTTTCATTAGGCTCGATAGTCTTGGACATCCTCTTCCATTTTTAGCTTAAATAGATCTAAAACCAGAAAAGATTTTACCAAACTTTCCTGCAGCTAATGTTTGGATGAAAATGCTATGGTATGCAATGAGAGAATCTTATCTTAATCCGACGAAGGTAAAGGTTTGGGTTCCTGAATTTCCATTTCCTTGTCACAACAGACAGGTTTGCCCTCACCTGCTTTCGTACAAAGGATCTCCGTCCCACATACTGAACAACGGTATCTTTTCCCAAGCTGGCTCATAGTTAAAGTCTCCTTATCGAACGATCACATCAACAGGCTATTTCTTAAGTTCCATCGGTTGACCGCAACAGTGCAATGTCCCATTGCCACCCCGTGTCACTATAAACTCCGCACCGCATTTCTTACAGACATACCTCTTTCCCACTTGATTTGCCATGTTCCCTTGTCCCTCCTTTTGAGAAATCAATCGTCACTATATAATCCTACGAATTGCTGTTTTACTGATTATCGACCATTGTCCATTGGATATTAACAATTTTTAAGGCTGCCCATATTCCTCTCGAAGCTTCTTTCTTAAAACCTTACCCATCGGATTGCGCGGCAAGGAGTCCAAAAATACGACTGACCTTGGCCGTTTAAAACCAGCCAGTCTCGTGCGGCAGAATTCAATGATTTCATCTTGAGTGGTAGTTTCTCCCTTCTTTAAAACGACCACTGCTCGAGGCTCCTGCCCCCATTCCGGATCGGAAACACCAATGACCGCCGCCTCATCAATTTTAGGATGGGAATGAAGCACTTCCTCAACCTCTTCCGGTGAGACATTCTCTCCCCCCCGGATGATCATATCATCCCCACGGCCCGTTAGATAGATATAACCTTCCTCATCCATATATCCCATATCCCCTGTCCGAAGCCAACCCCCTTCCATCATCACCTGAGAGGTTTTCTGCTCATCTTGCCAATATCCAGTCATGATCCGAGGACCTCGGGCTAATATCTCTCCCACCTCCAATGAGGATAATGTTTTTCCTTCCTCATCGACAATTTTAACCTCCACATCTGGCAACGGTTTTCCTATCGAGGAACTTAGTCTTCTCAGCTTTTTCTCTTTCTCCTCTTCTGTCCCTTCAATAATATGATCCTCAGGCCCCAAAGTGGTTATCGTAGAAGCGGTTTCTGTCTGCCCAAAGGCATTGATAAACCTCACCCAGGGCATCAACTTGATGGCTTTGTTAATGACTTCAAAGGGCATAGGAGCGGCACCATAGGTGATCACCTTCAGGCTCGATAAGTCGTATTTATGAAAGCTGGGATCATCGATCACCCTTTTCAGCATGGTCGGAACCAACATCGCCCGTGTCGCCTTCTCCTGCTGAATCGTCTCGATCCACTCTTTCACCTCAAACTGCTTCATCATCACCAGGGTCCGGCCCCCATAAATGGCGGCTAACATCGCCTGAATTCCTGCCACATGATACAAGGGAACGGTCAGCAAGTTCCTCTCTTCAATCTCCGGACTTGCGGGCTCAACATTCTCCAGAACATAACTTACAAATGCATTATGTCTTAATGGCACTCCTTTGGGACGGCCTGTCGTACCGGAAGTATACATTAATATGGTGATGTCTTCATCACCAATTTCAGAATAAAGCTCTTCTGAAGAAACCGACTGAATTAAGTTTTCGTAATAGGGCCCCTCCTTGCTATCAATCGAGATACACTCCTTAACCATTCCTAATTGGGGCCTTATTTGATGGATTAATTCCAAGTACCTGCTCCCCACAAAAAGGATTTTGGCCTCGGCATTCGTGATCATATAGGCCAATTCTTCGGCCTTCGCCCTAAAATTCAGAGGAACAAAGATCGCACCCAATTTGGCTGCGGCATAATAGGTCTCAATATATTGATTACAATTGACCTGTAAAATCCCTACCCGGTCTCCTTTTTCTACTCCTAATTTAACCAAAGCATTGACCAATCGATTGGCCCGCTCATTCGTTTGGGCATATGTGTACCTTTTCCCTTCAAACACCATACAATCCCTTTCCGGGCAAATGGCATTGGCGATACTTAAAAAATCAGTGGTGTTCATTCCTTATCTTCCTCCCTGGTCTTTCCAACTCCTCTACGAGTCATCAAGGATAGCTCGGATGCAAGCCTTTTTTCTAGATCCAACCCTTGTGGAAGGGGGAGATCTAAACCTTTTACAACGGCCTGTTTGGCATTTCTGACTGCCATGGGATCATAAGAAGCAATTTTTCTGGCCATCTCCTCAGCAGTCTCAAGGAGTTTGCTTCGAGGCACTATTTGATTGACTAATCCATATTGAAAAGCTTCCTCACCACTCAACCATCGATTGGTGAGTAACATCTCTAATGCTCTTCCCCGGCCAATAGTTCGAGGCAGAGTCTGTGTCCCTCCAGCAGCCGGTATGATCCCCAATCCAACCTCAGGCAGGCCGAAACGAACATCTTCCGAAGCGATACGAATGTCGCAGCAGAGCGCGATCTCAATACCAGAACCTAAGACATATCCGTGAAGGGCGGCAAGGAGGGGTTGAGGAACGCTCAAAAAAAGGCCCCAAACATCCCGTTCAAACCGCACGTGTCTCGCAATAATGGGTGAAGGCGCAGTAATAAATTCACTCAGATCCGCTCCTGCACAGAATGCTTTTTCCCCTGCCCCTTTAAAGATTGCCACTCTTACTTCATCATCATCCCTAATGGCGCTCAGCACTTCATAGAGGTCATCCCGCATTTGGATATTATAGACATTTAGAGCCTCGGGACGATTCAGCGTCAAATAAGCAATATAATCCTTTTTTTCGTAAATGAGTGTCTTAAAACCGCTCAATGAAGCCTCCGAGTCTTACAACTATTCCAACCTTCAATTTGAAATTTGAAATGGAAGCATTACTTTCCTTCAAACTTCGGCGTCCTCTTTTCCCGGAAGGCCTGAATCCCCTCAACGCGATCTTTTGTAGTATGTAATAAAAGATAGAGATCAGCCTCCAGACGTAATCCCTGTTTTAGTGTCATATCCATCCCTTTGTATATTGCCTCCTTCGCATATCTCAATGCAATCGGACCTCTCGCCGCCATCTCCTTTGCCACATCCATCGCCACTGTCATAAGCTTATCAGGAGGAACAACCTTATTCACCAGACCAATTCGATACGCTTCTTTGGCATCTATTGTTTCTCCAGTAAGGACCATTTCTAAGGCTTTACCCCTTCCTAACAGGCGTGCCAAACGTTGAGTTCCGCCATCCCAAGGTATCATGCCAAATTTTAATTGGGGCAACCCAAAATGAGCCGTTTCCGTAGCAATCCTTATATCACAGGCCAATGCTAACTCAAGCCCTTGCTCGATCGCATTTCCATTCATCACCGCAATCACTGGTTTATCAAGTTTGGCAACTGGTTCAGTTAAAGACCAAAATTCCATCTCCTCTTCTTTATAGAGTCCCGAGACTGAATCTAAAGAAAAAGGTTTCTCGTCAGCAATCGAGAGAATTACTACCTTTACCTCTTTATCCCAAGCTATCTCAATAAAAAGTTGAACAAATTCATCTAATAGTCGTAGTGATTTTACTCGATCCGGTTTGGTCAAATTTACGGTGATAATTTCTATATGGCTATTTTTCTGTATACTTAGGATTTTACCCGACATTATCGATGAATATATTTAAGAAAACTTTTACTAACAATACCTATAATTAAAACATATTCGGATATAATCTAATTAAAAAGACCTGTTTTTTCAAACTCCTCAATCTCTTTTTCTGTGTAACCTATTTCCATCATAATCTCTTTTGTATGTGTTTCAGCAGGCAGGCCAATTCCTCTATATTCTTGTTGTGTTTCTGAAAATTTAATGGGATTGGCCAGTTGCTTAATGTGTTCACCTCGTTTCGGGAGTTCGATCTCGACTACCATACGCCTTTCTTTGACCTGTGGGTCGTTTAATGCCTCAGAGATTGTTAGCACTGGCTCAACACAAGCATCTACATTAGAAAATATACCCACCCATTCATCCCGTGTCTTAGCTTTTATAATTTCTTTAACCTCTTCTTTGACTCTTTGGAGGTCAGGGGGGCTAACACCTCCAGAAATAAGGTCTGGACGCCCGATAGTCTGACAGAATGCGTAGAAGAATTTGGGCTCCAATCCTCCGAAACTTACAAATTTACCATCCTTAGTTTCATAGAAATCATAAAGAGAACCACCATTGAGGAAGTGACCCTCGGGCCCTATTTCTTGGCCGTCTAATAAATAGGCGGTGCCCACCAGTGCATTAAATGCGATCACACCGTCAGTCATAGAAATGTCTACATATTGGCCCTTGCCAGACCTATTTCGGTGAATCACAGCAGACAGGATACCGATGACCGAATTGAAGGAACCTGAAGCTAAGTCTGCAATCTGGATACCCATGAGCGTAGGACCCGTTTCTTTCCTCCCCGAATAAGAAATAATACCGGAACGAGCTAAGTAGTTTATATCATGGCCAGCCTTGAAAGTAAAAGGACCTGTTTGGCCATATCCCGTCAATGAACAATAAATTATGGAAGGATTTACTTCTTGCAAGCGTTGATAATCTAATTGCAACTTTTTCATTACTCCGGGACGAAATTGTTCGATAATGATATCGTATTTCTTGATCAACCGATGAACAATGTTAATAGCTCGGGAATCCTTCAGGTTGAGAGTCATAGAGCGTTTTCCCCGTCCCAAGTAGGCTACATGTGCAGAAATATTCGTGTTAGGGATAAATGGTGGCATTGATGCTTCTATATTAGGCCTTGTCCTAGAAACAATTCTCAGTATTTCTGCACCCAAATCTGAGAAAACCAATGTAGCATATGTTCCAGGTAATAGTGTGGTAAAATCTAATATCTTCAAACCATCCAGAGGCCCTGCCATATCTACCTCACTTATATTTGAGGAAAATAAGGCACAAATCATGTGCTCCCATTTTCTCTCTTATAATTGTAAAAACCTTTTCCAGTTTTCCTTCCAAGCCACCCAGCAGCTACCATTTTCCTCAAAAGTAAAGGAGGTGCCCATATCATATCCTTAGTTTCTTCATATACACTCTTTGCCATATTTAGCACCACATCAAGCCCTACATAATCTAAGAGCGAAAGAGGCCCTATTGGGTGTCCCAATGCTATCCTGATCGACTGATCTATTTCTTCAGGGCTTGAGAGCCCTTTCTCTAATAATCGCACTCCTTGAAGCATCATAGGACCAGCTATATTATTTACAATAAATGCAGGATAATCATTTGTAACAATGACTTTCAGTCCTAATGATTCACCAAAGTCTACAGCTACTTTAGCAACCTCTCCACTTGTTGCAATTGATTTTGATATCTCGAGTAGTGGCATAAGTTCTATAGGAGGAAAGAAATGCATTCCTAACACTTGTTCCATCCGCTTGGTTGGGGCTGCTATGTCAATAATAGAGAGACTAGAAGTGTTTGTTGCGAGTATCGCCTCTCTTTTACATATCTTATCTAAGGAAGCAAATACTTCCCTCTTAGCTTCAATTTTTTCTACTATCGCCTCGATAACCAAATCACAGTCATAGAAATCTTTAATTAATGGTGTCCCGTTGATTTGATCCAAACATGCAATCATTTGGTTTTTGCTTATACTTCCTTTATTAACTCTATGTTCCAAATTAGATTTAATTCGTGCCATCCCCTTATCAACAATTTCTTGGCTCAGATCAGTCATTATTACATTATATCCTTCTTTTGCACAAACATAACCAATTTCAGATCCCATAAAGCCACATCCCATTATCCCAACTTTTTTAATTCCAATATTAAAAGTCTTCAAGGTAATCTCCATCACGCAATTTTTGAAATTGAGCCAACAACCCATGAAAGATAAATTACACCAATCGATTTCTTCAACCCATCATGAATTGCAAGAAAAGACTGATCTCAGGAAATGCAAAGAGGATAGCTAAGTTAATAAAGTCCATAAAAAGAAAAGGGCCACAACCTTTTAAAATTTCTCCAATTGACACATCAGGAAGTGCTGCTTTTACTACATAAATATTGAGACCTACTGGTGGTGTAATCAAAGAAATTTCTATCATCTTCGTAACAAGAATACCAAACCAGATCCCGCTAAAACCCAAGGCTTGAACAACTGGGTATATAAGAGGAAGTGTTAGAACCATCATGGAGATAGGATCCAAAAACATACCTAACGGTATGTAAGGAATTAGAATCATAGCAATTTTAAGTTTTGATGGCATATCTAAATTTACTAGAAAGGTAGCTATCTCTTGAGGGATTCCTGTCATTGTGAGATTCAGTGAAAAAACTGCTGCTCCTATAAAAACAGTTAGAACCATACAAGATGATTTACTTGTAGTTTTCATTGAGTCACTGAAGCCAGTTAATCGACTTTTTGAGCGTATGAGGAGCATTACCAGAGCTACTGTAACCCCAAAACCTGCCGCCTCGATAGAGGTAAATATTCCGCTATAAATCCCTCCCATTACGGTCCCGAACAAGAGCAAAACACCAATACCCAACTTCAAAGCGAGAATCTTCTCCTTCCATTTTATTGGCGGGGGTTTTGGTCCCCCCATCTTAAAGAAGCGCGCTAATACATAACACCCCAACATAAAAACAATTGCAGACATTATTCCTGGCACCATTCCGGCTATTAGAAGTTTTCCTATAGACTGCTCGGTAAGAATACCATATACAACTAAAACTCCACTAGGGGGTATTAATATGCCAAGAGTTCCAGAGACAGCAACACAGCCAACGGCAAAACCAGTATTGTAGCCATATTTACGCATTTGAGGAATTGCTATTTTCGACATTGCTGCTGCCACAGCTACACTTGAACCGCTTGTGGCAGCAAACATTGCAGATGCAAAGGTTGTGGCCATAGCTAAGCCCCCGTGAATCCGTCCAAGCCATTTATACCCCATTTCATATGCATCATCTGTAATCCCTGCATGATAAGCAAGATGACCCATTAACATAAATAATGGAATAATTACAAGGGCCCAACTTGAGATAGTACTATAGGGAAGACTAATCATAAATTTGAATACAATATTTCCTTCTCGCATTATTAAAATACCCAATAACCCTGATAACCCTAAGGAAAATGATATCGGAATACCTAAGGTAATTAAAATTAGAACAAGCACAATCGTTAAGATGCCGACATAGATAGGATCCATATCTTACTCTTGACCTGCCTTTTGGGATAAGATTTTTTGGGACAAAATAATTCTTTTCAATTCCTGAATAATATCGATAATGAATTGCATACAGATAATGAGCATACCAAATGCAAGAATAATTCTCGCCGGCCAAATGGGAAAATGAACTATTCCTATGGAACCCTCCCACATTTTCACTGACTCAACGGCAGACACTACTCCTGCTATAAAAAGTATTAAACAGAATAGGAACGAAAAAAACCAAGATATGGCTTCAAACCACGCTCTTCCTCTCGGAGAGAATCTTGTTATAAAAAAATCCGCCCGGATATGACCGCGGACAGCTTGGGTTGAACCCATGGCTAAAAACGTGAGCCATACAATCAAAATTAAACTTATGTCCGTGACCCAATAGATAGGCATATTTATATTCCGCCCTATAACATCGATGACAATGCTTATTGTCATCCCTATACCACATAAACCAGCAACTACCCCGCTGTAGTCTCTGATGAACTCAAATATTCTTTTTAACCGTGCCATGTATTTTACCCTTTAATTGACAGATCCCATGCTCTTATGGGTTGAAGAATAATTTTTCTTAAATAGAATTAACTCAGAGGCAAATAAATCATCCCTTAGAGATACATTTCTTTACCTCTCTATCTAAGGTTATTACTTTTACTTTATCTCCCCCAAGTTTAGGACGTAACCTACTACTATAAACATAGAAGAATTAAGGTGTTGTATTTTGTTTTTTCTGCCCTATTTCTCTTTTAAAAGGAGTCCAGTAAACTTGTAATATTGAGTTGGAAGTTGCCCCTCAAACCTGAGAAATGAAGGTGTGGGGTACCGATGACCCATCTCTTTGTGACCTATCTTTAAACCCTCAATAGTTGACTCTGCCTTGCTCATGGGGTTAGTGAAGGCTGCTTCATGATCTTGAGTAAGAGCAAAATACCGGTCACCAGCCCCGCACAGGAGGACTTGACATTCATCAGTCAGTATCGTACTTACGATGTAAACTGGACATCCAATTCCCGCACCAGCAACAAAATTAAGGGCGTTACCGGATAAGGTTGTAGCTCCTTGCACCAATCTGGCTATCTGGGCTGGATTGCCATAAAAAAGGATTAAATGAGGTTCAAACCTCGTATTCTGGATCGGAGCCACAAGAAGATAAATATACTTGCCATATTCTAATAAACTCAATGCTTGGGCAATCCTTGCAAATCTGTCTTTTGTACTTACACCCGCTTTCTCTGCAATACTCCCATCAAGATAACCCTTATTGGGGACGAAGCCCAAGACCACATGACCGTGGGGATATACCTGGTCTTCTTTGCCAATAGCTATTGTCCATCCATAGCGTCGTGCCATAGCAAATCCCTGACAGACAGTAATTAAAATTCCTATACCACTTTTTGGAATTTTGACCTTGTCAGGTAAATTCTCTCCACGCTCACACATCCTAATTGCTAAAGGGAAGGTCTGTGGACGGGTATATTTATTAAGGGCTTCATCAATTTGTTTCAGGTCAACCACATTCGAAACTCCAGTCTCTTATAGAACTCTTAGAATCCTCTCTCAAAAGCCTTCGGTCACAGCTTTTGATACAATTTATTTTGTTAATTTTCATATTCTCTGCTTTGTAATGGTTTCTTGCTATCTTGGTAAAACTCCATTGTCACAATCCTTTGGGGGAACCAATATAATTCAAAGCATATTGCCGGATTTTAAAGGGAGACTTACAATAGCCTTACCTGCAGTGTTTATTTTACCCAGTTGGTCTTGGATCCAGAGTTCGCATTCTATTAAGTTTTTATTTCCCTTCCGGTACTTTTTCACAACCTTCCCTTTGCAGACAAGCGGCGTATTCACTGCAACGATTTCCAGCATACGACTACAAAAGAACTCAATTCGACCATTGTCCCCAATCCAATTAGTTATCAGCTGACCAAGGAAAGCGATTCTAAGGGGACCGTGAACGATCACATCCTGCAACCCTATTTTTAATGCATAATCTCTGTCGAAATGGACCAGGTTAAAGTCCTCACTAGCTCCCGCCCACATTACCAACTGTCTGGCGTCTGGTTGCTTCCTTAATAAAGGTAACTCCTGTCCTTCATTAACGTCCTCGAAATAAAGCTCTGAACTCATCTTGAAATCTTTTACTCAAAACTTAGTAGTGTATGATGGTCCCTTCACTGAAGGCAACCAGTTGACCGCTTTCTTTCCGATGTTCTGTTGCATAATCAATGAGTACCATCATTCCCAGTTCCCCTTTCCGTTCCTTGACATTAGTCACCCTGGTAGAACTTGTAATTACATCTCCTATGTGGACATCCTGAAAGAGCCTAATAGACCAACTACCAAACAGCCCCCGTTCAAAATGACCGGAAAATTCTGGGTCAACAGGCATCCCTAACATCATAGGAGTGCAAAACATGAGAGGTGGCATGATGTTGCTACGTCCAAGTTTGACTCTATTACTTTCACTATGCCTAAGTTGATTCGGGTCCCCAACCGCCTCTGCAAAACGCTTAATCATTCGTCTCTCTATTTCCAAGACAACTGGTTTCAGGCGCTTTTCGGCTGCAAGTCTGACTAAGTGGAGCCTGCCCTGGTTTATTGAATCATGGCTTCCATTTATCCCTGTCATGTTAATACCTTGAGTACCCTTTAAACCCCAAAATTTACATCGAAGCTAAGTCATTAAGGAGGTTATGAGACCACTGAAAATCAATGTAACTTTACAATATAAAGGGTTTTTACTGGACGACTTATCAAACTCACAGGAAGTTGATTTGCTCTTAAAAAGAGGGGCTGAAAAACTATATTCGTTCATATGGAGTGGGCACTCTCTTGTGAAAATACGGCGAGTTTACTTCGAAGTTCGCCGTCGACAGAACCAATCCCATCTGCTATACTTTTGATTACCTCACCTGCGGTTAATAAACTATTTATCAAACCAGCATTTTGACCACAACATATTTCAGATCCTTCAAAATCTCCCATAAACTGGGCGTGATATTGAGAATGCATGTCATTAAATTCTTTAAGGTCTTGTGGGGAGGCACCTGCCGCCTTCATTTCTAGATATTTTTTGGTAAACATATTCTTCAAATCCCTCGCAAGCATTATGTCTTTGGGAACACTAATTGTGCAGACATCATCCAAATTAAGCACAATCTCTTTAACCAACGGATGTGAGTCAGATTCATGAGTTAGCATAAAACGAGTACCAATATATACGCCATCGGCACCTAGTGCCAACGCGGCCAATACTCCACGAGCATTGCAAACTCCTCCGCCGGCAACAACGGGTAATTTTACAGCATTTGCTACCATTGGGGTGATGACAAAAGTTGTTAACTCAGTGAATCCCTTATGGCCACCAGCTTCAAATCCCTCACAGATTACTCCGTCTACACCTGTTTCCTCTGCCTTCTGGGCATGGGCGACAGTAGAAATGGCGTGAAGAACCTTTATCCCTGCTTCCTTTAACTCTTTCGTATATACATCCGGGCTACCCACTGAAACGATTGCTACTTGAACATTTTCCTCAATAGCTATCTCAACATGCTTTTGTGAATACTTGCGGTCTTCTCCCTTCCCAATTGCTATGTTAACTCCGAAAGGTTTTTTGCTGAGACTCTTCACTTTTTTTATCTGGGCGCGGAGTCTCTCACCAACAAGTTCCACTTCAGGCGTAAGCCTCCTCGCGCCAGCATTTGGACCCAGAACACCAAGGCCTCCAGCATTAGATACAGCTGCAACCAAATTGGGACCACTTACCCAGTTCATCGGTGCCTGGATTATGGGATATTGGATATTTAGAAGATCACAAAGACGATTCACGACCAACCCCTCAAGATCAATAAATTATGGAAAACTTGATCATCTAAAGATGTAAGCTTCCAAAATTGCAATGCAATCGTAGTTAAAAAAGGACGTAGGCAAAGGGAGCATCTTATCCCCTCCCCTATCAGAAGGGGAGGGGAGTTTTAGACTTCTTTCGTCTGTGGATGAGATAAACCCTTGCCATAAATTCACTTTCTTTAAATTTAAAAAAATACTATTCTATGGGTGTATTACTTACCGCCATACAAAACTAAATTAACTACGGGAGAATAGTGATGTATAATTTTTGAATTTATTGGCCATATTTCGTACGAGAATATTCAAAGACACTGGAATATTTCGATTTCCCTGTCTTTTTCCACTTTTCTATCAACTCCTGCAGATGTTTAAGAGTTGGTTTCCCATCGAAGCCTTTTTTTGCAACCAGATCAAGCCACCACTTCGCAGCCGGTTCTTTTCCAACATTTATCCACCTCTGTGACTCTTCAGGTGTCAATTCAACTATATTCCCTTTATCTTTAATGAATATATCCATATATCTTCTATCATTTGCCATTGCCTCTTCTATATATTTATCCGAGGCCTCTTCGGCTACTTCATCAAATAACTTCCGAATATCGCTTGGAAGACTATTATAAGTCTTTAAATTCATTAATAATGTTTGAACGCCAAAGCAGCCTATTGGATTCTTTACCCAGTACGGAGCTACCTCATGTAGTTTATATATAACTCCAATATCAAAGGGAAAAGTATCCACACCATCAATGGTCCTTTTTGAGAGTGCATCATAAACTTCTGGAAATGGTATCCCTACTGGTATAGCCCCCATTGCTTGAAATGCTCCTGCTTGAGGTCCAATAGCTCTAATTTTTAAACCCTTTAACTCTTCCATTTTTGTGATTTTTTTGCGCATTGCCAGTTGGCATGGCGTTACTGAGTTAGAATAGAAATAATGCACATTTTGATCCTTCCACTCCTTCTTTAGAATGTCCTCTGTGGCTACCAGCTCATTTAATGCTTTACCATGTACCCATGGATCTTCTGTCAGGAAACAGACGGTCTCTATAATAAACATCGGAACCCTGTCAGGACTGTATAGAGGTGAATCAATTACGAGGTCAGCCATGCCCTTTCCGCAGCCAGACATAGTATCAAGTGCCCCTAAGAGGCTTCCTGAATAATACTTCTTGAACACAACTCCCCCTTTACTCCTTCGAGTAATTTCATCCATCAACCAAGTTGCTACTTTCACTGCCGCGAAGTCCTC
The DNA here is from genome assembly GCA_002327885.1 of Syntrophaceae bacterium UBA2208. Lineage (GTDB taxonomy): Bacteria > Desulfobacterota > BSN033 > BSN033 > UBA1163 > UBA1163. The sequence continues at coordinate 52,106 of DCUS01000247.1, read as the reverse complement.
TTTGTAAAAGGTTGAAAACACCAAATTGCATGGTTTCCCAGGAGTGCATTCAAGGGCTTGTGCATTGAAGTTCCCAGAGACCAATAATAATGTTATGGCTCCTGTTGCAACAAACATTAAGAAACGCATTTTTTTTCTCATGTTCTTTCCCCTCCCCCTTTTCTTTGTATTTTAACTTGACGTTGTCACATTTTAAAAAATAAACGAATTTTTCAACCACACACGAGTTTTGAACAGAGCATTTCACCTTAAAGATCTAGCATTCCCCCTTAAACTTCAATGATCATCACCTCCTTTAAGAGACCTGGCTGACTTCTTGGTAGCAATGTTACCACGTCAAAAAAAGTCAAATAATTTTGCTAAAGGTTTTTTACAAATAATCAAGAACCCGTTTCCTATTTCAACCTTATTTCCTCTCTATCTAATGAGCCTAACCGCTAATCCCCCTTAGATCGGCTCGCCTTTATTTACCTCCAGTCTCATCATTTAGCAGTTTTTGGTTTAAATATTATAGAAGGTGAAACAGTTTCATGATACATAAAACCCTCAGCTTCAGTAATCTTACCGTACTTTTCTTTCAGCTCATCCATAAACCCAGCATCTATAGCCCTCGTTGGGCAACTCTCAACACATACTGGCTTCTTGCCTTCAGCCCATCTGTCAAGGCATAAATCACATTTTTGGACTTTCGGATTTTCTTCGGTACCGAAATTAGGGACATCATACGGACATGCCTCTTGACAGGCTCTTCCACACATATCGGCTCCTACACAAAGTTTAGTATCCACCACTACTATTCCGTCCTCTTCCCTTTTCGTATACGCATCTACCGGACACGCCATCACACAGGCAGGTTTCGCACAGTGCAAACAGGCATGTGCAAGATAGCTTAAAGAAAGATCAGGGTATTTACCCTTTTCAACGGAGATGACCTTTATCCAATCCGCCGGTTCCGTTTTCAAATCTTCTTCGTGCCAATCTTTGCAGGCAATTAAACAAGTATGGCATCCTGTGCATCGGGTTTGATCAAAGTAAAATCCTTTCCGCATAGCTTCACTTCGCTTTCTCAATCTCAACTAAACACGTATTAAAAGGATATGCACCACCCGGTGAATGCACGTCATTCTCTAGAATATTGGGGCATCCGCCCCTATCAACGCCATTTGGATCCGGATTATACCAAGCGCCCTCCGGAATACCTATTATCCCAGGCATAATTCTCTCCGTAACCTTAGCTCTTATAATCATCTGGCCACGGTCGTTAAAGACCCTTAATTTGTCCCCGTCTTTGACAGATCGGGAACCTGCATCTTTAATGTTGATCCACACCCTTTGTTCCTCAATTTCCTTAAGCCACGGGATGTTATCGAAGCAAGAGTGAGCTCGAGTTTTCAAATGCTGTGTAACGAGTTGCAGTGGATATTTCTTCGCAAGTGGATCAATGGAACCCTCCCAACCTTCTATGTATTTAGGAATTGGCGGGCAATCTGGATTGTTAAAATCAGCCAATCTCCGAGAAAAAATCTCAATTTTGCCTGAATCCGTAGGAAAGGGATTATGCTCAGGATCTTCAAACTGCTCCTTGAGACAAAAGGTGGGGCCCGGTAACTGGATCCTCTGTATACCTTTGTTCTTGAACGCATCATAATCAGGGATATCTTTTGACATGTCTGGTGATATTCGTACGATTTCCTTTAGCCATTCATCAACTGTTCTGCCTTCATCAAAATTTTCTATCCCTAAACGAGGAGCTAACTCAAGACATATTTCATAATCAGACTTCGATTCATATAAGGGCTCAATGACTTTATTAAGATAAAGGTAGTAAGGTCCCGATAACCAGGGTCTGCAAATATCGTCCCTTTCCCAGATTGTACTTACCGGAAGCAAAATATCAGCAAATCTGGCTGTTGCAGTCATGAACTGTTCGTGAACAATAATAAAATCCAACTTCTTTAATGCCTCAATACCTTTGTTTATATTTGCCAACTGATTTAGTGGATTGGCGGCAACCACATACAGCATTCTGATGTCACTTGGGTACCCACCTCTACTACCATTAAGAATTGCATCCCACATACTGGCGGAGTGGACTCTGAAGCGATTTCTCGTCTGTGTGTCCAAGCTGCCCGTAAGCGACGGAGCTTCTTTCTCCAACGGATTAGTACCTATGGGTATCCGTTTCCCCATCATTATACCTACCGGGCCACGTTCAAAACCCGCTGCTCCACCACCGTGAATGCCAACATTACCCGACATGGCCGCTAATGTGGACGCCGCACGATGGTATTGCTCACCGTATGCAGTACGACCTGGTGCAAACCCCGCAATGAGTGCTGCTGGTTTATGCGTAGCATATTCTATAGCCAGATTCTTAATCTCACACGCTTTTACACCAGTAATGCGCTCAGCCCAATCTGGTGTTTTCGCAACCCCATCTTCCAATCCAAGAACATAATCCTTAAACCGGCCGAAGCCAATTGTATAAGTATCTAAAAATCCTTGACTATAAATATTTTCCTTGATCATGACATAAGCCATTGCGATAAGCATTGCAGTATCTGTACCAGGCCTTATTGGTATCCACTGGTCAGCCAGAGTGCCGGCAGATACAGTAAATCGCGGGTCAATGACAATAATTTTTGCGCCCGCTTCCTTGGCGAGAAATAAATAGTATGCGGTATTCGTGCTCCAAATACATCGGACTGGATTCCATCCCCACATTATGATCAACTTGGAATTAAGGAGATCGTCTCGGGTGTGGCCAGTGCTCAGGGTGCCATATACGGAGCGGACTGCATACGTATTGCCTTCTGCAGATGGCCCACCCCACGTTCTGGTACAACCTCCGAACATATGCATTAGTCTAATAACAGCGGCATCACTGTGCAATGCACCAATACAGCCTGACATAGAATGAAGTAGGATAGAAGACAGACCATATTGGTCCCTACATTCGGTCAGCTTATCAGCCACATTATCCAGGGCTTGATCCCAAGAAATACGCTCAAACCTTCCGTCTCCTCTGGTCCCCACCCTTTTCATAGGATATTTCAGTCGCTTGGGGTCGTAGATTAGCTTACGTAAAGCCCGCCCACGGACACAGGCTCTAATTTGAGGCTCCTCTTCCCCATCATCAGTGGTTACTCTAATAATTCTACCATTTTTTACGTGAGCTTTAAGCACACATCTGCCTCCACAGTCATAGCAACCCCCAGTAGAAATTACTTGCACTTTCTCACGTCTCTCTTCTTTCTCTATGGACATAGTTTTCATCTCTATAATTGCTGTACGTAAAAGTCTTTGATATATTGCCCCTTATCAAGATGGGCCACCATTCTCCAGATCATCATTCTAACCAATAATGATAAAGCAATCTGAGGGAATCTCACCAGCATCGTGTTTATAACTTTATTGTAATTAGAACGTCCCAGCCCCACAGAATACATCTTCTTTCTTGGCATTGGATTCCATACCGCCAATAACTCAGACGGCTATACATATAGGTGGTCTAATCATTCCCAGGTCTGCTAACTTTACGAGTTAAAAACCAAACCCTGTATAATCAAATCCCATCGAAATAACTAATGAATCTGTTATGAGCAATATCAAGTTTGATAGGATAATTTGATCGTAAATTCTACGAGTCTATCTAATGAATTAGGCTCCTAAATTATTTTTTTATCCTTTAATTCAGAAAGCTGCTCCCATGTATACCCCAAAAGATCCATTAAAACCTCCTCTGTATGCTGTCCGAATTCAGGAGCTGGCATTCTTATGGATGGTTGAGTCTCACTCCACTCAACACAAAAACTTTGTACCATCATCTTCCCGAGGATAGGGTAGTCTATCTCCTCGATGTATTTGTTCGCAACTACTTGTGGGTCATTGAGAAGGTCGGTAAACTTATTAACCTCGCAGACGATAAGATCTTTGTCTGTTCCCCTAAATATATTTATCCAATCATCTCTATTTCGGGTAATGAACTTTTGATCCAAAATCTTGACGAGCTCCCTCGAATTCTCCTTTCTAACATCTGCGTTCTTGAATCGAGGATCATCCACAAGATGTTCTATACCCATTGCCTTGCATACAGCGGGCCATTGTCTGTCTGACTGTATGTGGGCCATAGCAATCCATTTTCCATCGCCACATTTATAATGATTCCATAGGGGATTGTTAGCCTCTTCCCTAGGGTAACTGACATGTTCAACTCCTTGCTGCAACATTTGAGCGAGACTATTCTGGTATAGCCACATCATACAGGATAAATGCGAGGTTGTAACTTTTTGGCCGATGCCAAAGCGATCACGCGCATAAAGGGCTGTTATTGCCCCAAAGGCCATCATGGTACCACCCAGCTGGTCTGCGATTCCCCCTAAATGGGCTATTGGTGGCATTTCTCGGGGGCCTCCTGTAAAGGCATACATGGAACCAGATCTCGCTAGGCCCAAATAATCAAACCCAGGAAGTTGACTGTCGGGCCCCTTTTCCCCGAAGGCTGACCCACTTACATAGATGATCTTAGGGTTATACTTTTTCACTATTTCGTAATCGGCAAGAAGCTTTTGGGTTACTCCAGGGCGAAAATTTTCTAATACGACATCACTTTTTTTAACCAACTCGTAAAAAATTTCTCTTCCTTTTTGCTGGCTTAGATCAAGTGTTATCCCCTTCTTATTTCGATTAAACGTCTCAAAAAAATAGTTTCTGCCGCCTTTTGCTCCTGTAAGTATCCCAAGGACTCTCATCATTCCGCGACCACCGTCCCCACTTACTGGATGCTCAATCTTAATCACCTCCGCCCCAAGATCCCCAAGAATCTCTCCAGCCACTGGGCCAAGTTGAAACTGAGTCCAATCTAAAATTCTAATGCCATCAAGTGGACCGTGCATAGAAACCTCCTGGAAAATTCAATTCTTCAGCACCCTTTCCAATAAGCCGATCTCTTCTCTATAAAACTCATAATACCCTCTCTTGCATCCTCAGAGCCGGCATTAATGGCCATGACATCTCTCAAATAGACCATCATCTTGTTCAACTCCATGTCAGATGCAGTGTAAAAGGATTCCTTAGCCAATTTAATCGCAAGAGGAGATTTTTCGGCTATCCTCCTCGCCATGTCTAATGCCACCTCATCTAACTTTTCTCTGGGAACAACTTCATTAATTAACCCTATTCTTTCTGCTGTATGAGCATCAATACTTTCTCCTGTTAATAATAGTTGAAGTGCCTTTCTCTTAAACATCCATTTGGAAGCCTCTGCCGCCGGCAACATGCATGCTAATCCAAAATTGATACCGGGAGTAGAGAATCTTGTTTCTTCAGAAGCAATCACAAGATCGCACGCAGAGACAATGGAGATGCCACCGGCTGCCACATAACCATGAACCACAGCGATTACAGGTTTCGTCATCATGTGCATTACCTCTTGGAAATTAGCAGCCCCAATCCACATCCTATGCTCCACCGTTGTTTTTTTTGCCAGTATCTCATTGAAATCATGACCGCTACAGAAGGCTTTCCCATTCGCTTTTATTATGACTACTCTCACCTCCCTTGATTGTTCTAATTCTTGCAAGGCACTGATCAATTTCTTTACATCTTCGTCTGTCAATGCATTGAGTTTGTCCGTTCGATTAAGAACGATTATCCCAAATTGTTCCTTTATTTCTGCAATAATAAACTTATAATCCATATTACTTACTCCTTTTCAAATACATAATTGTCTATATTTAAGAGGGTTGGCCAACCTTTTACTCTTCAACCAGTTTCCATTTTTGTAGCTTTCCGGAAGAAGTTCTTGGCAAAGGAACTTGGGTCAATTTAATGTGCTTAGGTACCTTGTAGTTGGCCAGATTTTCCTTGCAGAGTTCAATGATTTCTTTTTCAGTTATTTCTTCTCCTGGCTTTAGGCGCACAACCGCCTTACCCACCTCACCCCATTTTGGATCTGGAACCCCAATAACTGCAACCTCGGCCACTTTTTCGCATTTATATATTACATTTTCAATCTCAGCGGGATATACATTCAACGCTCCACTTATTATCATATCTTTTTTCCGTCCTGTGATAGAAACAAACCCATCTTCGTCATATTTGCCGAGATCACCGGTATGTAGCCAACCATCTCTCAATGTTTCTTTCGTTGCTTCTGGATTATTCCAATATCCCTGCATCACCTCAGGGCTTTTGAGGATAATCTCGCCTTGGGATCCTTCTTTGGCCACATCATTACCATTCTCATCTACAAGGCGTATGATAGTGTTTAGGCCTGGTTTCCCCGTGCTGCCTGCTTTTTTAAGGGCATATTCTTTTTTTAAAACAAGCGCCCATAGGGGCCCTTCTGTTAGACCGTAAGTCTCACAGATGGGTATTTTGGGATATAATTCATGAAATCTGTTGATCAATGTGTCAGCCAGTGGTTCTGCCCCCGAGCTCAAAATCCGCAATGTACTAACATCATATTTTCTAAGTTCTGGCTGATCCACCCATTGTTTGATCAACGTCGGCACCATGAATACCATGGTAATTTTGTTTTTCTCAATGACCCTCAGAACTTCTCCCAAATCCATGCCGCCCGTGGGCATAAGTATCACGGTGCCACCTTGATATAGCGTTGCCAGGAAATTATGATGGAATCCAGCCATCCAGCTAAGAGAAGGAAGACAGAGGTAGATATCTTTTTCTGTTATCCCATAGGCATCAATATTGGCGTATAAGCCCCAAATTCTGTTGGCATGTGTGATGACTGCACCTTTGGGGAACCCCGTTGTGCCTGATGTATAAGTAATGGTAAGTGTGTCATTCACGTCAACCTCAATAATCGGCTCATGAGAGTTGCTTTTCATTAATCTTTCTAAAGAAATGTAACCTGGAACTTCCCCCTGCCCTAAACTAATAAACTGCCTTACTTTTTTAAATTGATTTTTGATGAGATCGATCGATGGAATGAAATCTTCATCTACAATGAAGTAACTAGCCCCTGAATCATTAAGAATATGCCCAATCTCTGGTGATTTGGAAAAGATGTTGATGGGAACTATGACACCTCCTGCTTTAGCAATACCGAAAAAGGCAAATACCCATCCGGTACAATTTCTAGCAAAGATAGCAACCCTATCCCTCTTTTTGAGCCCTAACTCTATAAACGCATTTGCTATTCGATTAGCCTTTTCATTCAGTTCTCTGTATGTATACTCCTCATTTTGGAAAACAAAAGCGATTTTATCTTTCTTGACATAGGATCCTACCCCTAATATGCATCTACTCAGAATATAACCGATATTCATCATCGCCTTCGGTTACCCCATTATCTTCAATTTCAAATCCATCAAAATGACATGAGACGAGGCAGACAGAGTACAATTTCGGGATACATTATTAAAATTGATATGGTAATACAATCTGTAACAAAGAACCACATGCACCCCTGGAATATGTCTTCCATTTTAACCTCAGGTGCGATGCCAGCCATGACATAAACATTTATCCCAACCGGGGGGGTAATCATCCCAAGTTCCACCGTCTTAACAACTAAGATACCAAACCATATTCCATTGTAACCCAAAGATGTAACTACTATTGGGTATAATATCGGTAGAGTTAGCAACATCATCGCAATAGGTTCTAATAAACATCCGAGAGGTATATATATGAATAGAATGATTACAAGAATGAAAATCCTAGGTAATTGGATTCCGGAAATCCACTCAGCTACATGCATTGGTATCCCTGTTGAACTTAAAAAGAGGCCGAACACAGAAGCCCCCATAACAACGGCGAAGACCATTGCTATAACTCGCCCTGCTTCTAATAGCCCTGGTCTTAAATTTCCCCACTTTAGCCTTCTCATAATAATGGCTATTATAAATGCGGCTAGGGCACCGATTGCCCCAGCTTCTGTTGGTGTTGCCACGCCAGTATATATGCTCCCTATTACAATCCCGAAAAGCAAAACCATTCCCCATATTCCTTTCAACGAGGCAATTCTCTCGGTCCATCTTACCCCACTAGCCAAAGAACAAAGGGATGGATTAAGCTTACAACGAATATAAATTGACACCATAAATAATAATGCAGTAATGACTCCAGGCAAAATGCCTGCTATGAGCATAGCGCCTATTGATTCCCTAGTTACAAATCCATATACTACTGAGATAACGCTAGGTGGTATTAAAGGGCCAAGCATCCCGGAAGAGGCAATAGTTCCCGTAGACAATTTATTTTGATATCTGTATTTCCTCATTTCAGGCATGGCAATCTTTCCGATTGTAGCTACAGTAGCTGCACTTGATCCCGTTACCGCGGCAAATCCGGCGCTTGCCACAACTGTAGCCATTGCTAAGCCTCCAGGCAAGTGGCCAACCCATTTGTATGCAAAGTCATAAAGACCACCCGATATGCCAATACTAAATGCGAGATGACCAAGAAGGATGAAAAAAGGCACAACTACAAGCAAATAGCTGTAACAATAACTAAATGGCCACACCCGTAATGCGCTATACGTTTGATCAATCCCCATGTAGAAGAGGATACCTAATATCCCTGAAAACAATAGAGCGAACGCAATATTCAACCCCAAAGCTAATAATATAAGTAACATTATTACCGTAAGAATCGTGAATACAACAGGATCCATTTATTCCTCTATTGCTTTAATTACTTTATAGATATCCACCATAATCTGAATACACAGTGCAGATAATCCTATAGGGAGAATTATTTTGGCCGGCCATAACGGAATTAAAATGGCGCCCCATTGCATTTCATTAATTTTGATAGAGTAGATAGCCTCTAACGCACTACACCAAGTAAACAAAATAAGAATTGCTAAGGCAACAACCAGCATTAAAGCCTCGATTGTCTTCTTAAGTTTTTTGGGCATTTTTAATAGAAATAATTCCACCCTGATATGTCCTTTTTGAAACTGTGTATAACCCAAGTTTAAAAATATGGCGGCAACAAAAAGAATGGTACTTATCTCTGCAATGCCAGGTATCGGTGAAGAAAATATATACCTCATTATCGTGTCGATAGAGATTAACAATACACTTACTAATATCCCAAACATACCTATAAGTGAAAGCCTTGTTTCAATTATCCCCAAGTTTTTAAAACAGTGGAACAAGAATGATTTATCATTTCTTGCTCCACTGTTTTTAATTTTCAGGCCCACTTTAATCTCCTTGCCTGAGCCACACCCATTCGTTAAAAGATTCCTATAGTCTAATCGAATTTTGGCATCTTGTAATATTCATCCATTCCTTCAAATTTCTTTACTAGCCCTTGAACTTCATTTAGATAATCTGCAGATGGCAAACCCAGTTTTGCTTTTTCCTTTATCCATTCATCATAGAATTCTGTGGGTCTAGACGCTGCAGCCCATCTAGCTTTTTCTTCCTTTGGGAGTTTGTAGAAAATTAATCCCTTCTCAATTAAAAATTTTACGGCCTTCTTTTCTTCTTCCATCCATATTCTGGTTGCATTCTCAACCCATTCCCGGTTGATGTCTTCTATTATCTTCTGGATCTCAGTTGGAAGTTTATTCCACGTCTTTAAATTCATAACGTCTACAAGACAGGCGTAAACTTCAAGACCCGTATTAACAGTGATATATTTGCTCACCTCGTGCAACTTAAATGACTCGATAGAGGCTAAAACAAAATGTGCGCCGTCAACCGTACCGCGTTGAATTGCAGTATACATTTCAGGGGCTGGCATGCTAACGCTTACTGCGCCCATCTTGTTGAGTGTTCTGCCTATATACCCATATGATCTAAGCTTCAAGTTCTTTAAATCCTCCAACGTTTTGACCTGTTTTCCTTTAGTTATAATTAGCCCTGTTGGAACAGGGTTCAAACCTATGACCTTAACGTTGAATTTATTCCATTCCTTCTGGAATGCCGGGTGACTATTGTAAAGTTCTTCGGCAAGTTTCATATGTACCCATATAGAGCCTTTCGGGACTATCAGTGGCAGTTCTAGCGCCGTAGATAGTGGAAGGTCTGAAGGACCGTATCCTACTGAAACAATATTTGCATCGGATATTCCAGATGATACAGCTTTTAGTCCATCAGCAGCTTTTACTAGAGATTGAGCCCAATATCGCTCCCATTTCACTCTTCCATTGGTTCTTTTTTCGATCTCATTCATCCACCAGTTCGTAACTAACCCATTGGGACATTCCAGCGGCCAATAGGCTGCATATTTAAGAATGATAGGTTTCTCAGCAAAGGATTTTTCAACATATCCAAAACATATAAGGCTGAAAATGATAAAAATAACACCTGCCAAGTATAATTTATTTTTTTTCATAACATTACCCTCCTTCTTTCCTCTTCTATTAAATGAATTGTCATTCCTTTTTGAAACGCTGAATTTCTATCGACATTTATTTTGCCTTTATTAATAAAATCCATTGAAAAAACTCGAAATTTTTATTTAGGTAGCACATCACTACACTCGCCGAGCCCTAATTTCAAAACTTTTTCCCTTGTAGGAATACCCGATTTAATATCCCAGCCGCACTCATCATAATAATCATCGAACATTTTTTTCACGGTTTCGTGAGTGACAGGCCTGCCATATTCCTCATGCATTCTTATCGAACCTTTGCTCTTTGTTTCAATTGGATGGTCGATCAGTGTCTCCCAAAGCTTCGGGAGTTTATCATCTTCCCTGGTGAATCCTTCTCTGACGTTAATAACCTTCGCAAGTGTCCATGCCCGCTCACCTCCCTTCCTTAGCTCTTCAACTGTTGTTTGGATCCCGGTAACAGCTGTGTGATATTCCGCCAAATCTTCCATGGTTAGCACATTGTGAACGAGTGTCATTGTACAGACACCCAAACAAAACAAGGCAGCCTCCTGGTCCGCAAGATGTTTTGTTAATCTCCCCGTGTTAAACTCTGGTCCATCAAACATTCGATTGATACTTTCTTCTGGTATACCCTGCTTCAGCCACCATTTTCTAACCTCATCGATGGCGTGTCCAGGAACATAGGTTATCGGATGATAATGCTGCCCCCCCTTCGGATTGACGCAAATAACAAAACGGGTAGGGTCAAGAGAGGTAAATCTTGCATCAAACATAGTACTGGCACCCTTCTCAATGCTATCACCATCAGGATCTTCCCAAGCATTCACTCCAACCTCTTTCGATAGTGAAAACCATCCTTCGGCCATCGCATTACCAATTCCCTCTCTATTTACAATCTTTTCAAGTAAGGCCGAGTAGGAAGAAAAATCTCCCATTTTCAACTCCAAACCATCTGTATCTGCTTTACTTAGAACCCCACGTTCATACAAGCGAGTTACAAATTTGAGCATCCCCATGACAGTTGTATAGTCCAAGCCAAGAGAATTAATCTTGCCAGCGATAGCCAGGGTCTCTCGATAATCTTTCAGCTCGAGCCGACGTCCCAGGACTGGTATATACATCGCCTGGGATGTTTGATGAAGTGTACCCTTAAGGGGTCCATCCTTAACTCCAAGGACCACCCTGCAAGCAAGGGGGCAAGCCGTACAACCCCGTTTCTCCACTAACGTATCCTTAACTAAGTCTATCGGGTAATACTGAAGCCATTGTTTCCCAAGCGTCCAGCTATACTCCAACGCTTCCCAAAAATATTCTCTCTGCGCCTTGCTTTTTGGTTGGGTCCGCCTGTTTAGTTGAAGAAGCTTATGCCTGTCCCAAATGTTTATACCTTTTGTTCCACGCACTACAATTGCTTTGAGGTTTTTTGATCCCGCTACCGTGGCTCCGCCATTTCTACCCAGACTATTTCTTTTATCAACAATCCCGTGGGCAAACTTGACCAAGTTTTCTCCTGCTTTTCCAATCAGCCAAACGCCACATTTGCCGTGTCTTTTCATCAGCTCATCAGACACTTCATAGATATCAGGCCCTCCCCAGAGGTCTTGGGCATCGCAAACCTCGACCTCATCATCAATGATTTTAACATAGCAAGGCCTATCGGATCTCCCGGTAATAACAATGTGATCGTATCCCGCATTCTTTAGCATGAGACCAAAGGTATTACTACCACCACTTCCAGTGCCTACAAAATATTTTGTTCCTTCCTGATTTGCTGGAGAGGCACATTTTGTTGTAAGTTGGATCTTGCCGGCACCCGGCGTGAGTGTCCCGATCAAGGAACCACAACCGATGATAATTGGATTTTCTGGGGAAAGGGGATCGGTTTTAGGTTTTAACAAATCATAAGCCAATTTTTGATTAACTCCAAAACCACCAATTAATTTTCTTGCATCATCACTATATAGAGGTTCTATTTCACATTTTTTGTTAGTCAGGTCTATAAAAAGAATTTTGCCTGCGTATCCAAAATATTTCATCTTTATATCTCCTTTTATCACTTTAACAAGAGGGCGTCTTGTGGGCAATGCTGAACACATAGAGAGCAACCCGCAACACATTCGCTACTATAATTTATCTCGTCTCGCCCTATTAATATGCGAGCCTTTTCTGGATTACACATCCCCTGATATACCAATGAACACGTTAATTGACACGTGTAGCAGTTAGTACACTTATCTATATCTACTTCTAATAAGATTGATTGGTCGCAGTGCAGGCACCGATTAATTTCTCGTTTGGCCATCTCCTTGCTATAACCAAGTTTTACTTCATCAAAATTGTAAGTACGTTCTTTTCCATGCAATACTGGTTGAGAAAGCCGGCCTATGTCCAAAATCCTTTCATCAAACCCAAGCCATTTTGACGACTCTTCACTTAAGATCGCATTGTTAAAATTCAAAATATTGCTTCCAAGAAACCTATCAATAGAAATTGCTGCCTTTTTGCCCGCCGCAACCGCTTCAATTATGGATGAAGTCCCGGTTATTACGTCACCTGCAACAAAAACACCTTTCTTACTCGTTGATAAATAAGAAGGATCAATCTCTATCGTCCCCCGGGCTGTCATCTTAATATTGGTACTTCTGATGGGTTCAAGGTCTGGCAACTGACCAACGGCAAATATAACTGTGTCTGACGGCAGGATATATTCAGAACCCTCGACAGGATCGATATGAGCCTTACCTCTATCATCGAACCAAAAAGTTTTTATATTGACACACTCAACCCCCATAACGCGCCCGTTATGGCCGATAATTTTCTTAACAGTGTTTGAGTGATGAACCACGATTCCTTCTTCTTCAGCTTCTTCGATCTCATCACGGGAAGCTAACATGGCGTCTCTTGGTTCAAGGCAAATGATCCGAACATTCGAGGCTCCCAATCGCATTGCGGAACGGGCACAGTCGAAGGCGACATTGCCACCTCCAAGGACGACAACTTTCTTTCCAACTTTGACCTCAGTTCCCGCGACGATCGCTTCAAGAAAAGGCAGGCCAACTAAAACTCCAACAAGATCAGCACCGGGGATTGGAAGTTTATAACCCTGACCCGCACCAGCAGCCCACAAGACTGCGTCAAAACCTTCCTTCTGAAGTCTATCGGGCGATTCAATCTTCGTATTAGTTCTAAAATTTATCCCTATGCCTTTAATATAGTCAACGTCATAAGCCAAGACTTCCTTTGGCAAGCGATAAAAGGGGATTCCATACCGCATCATCCCTCCTACCTCTGGAAACTCCTCAAACACGGTTACGGAATGTCCTGCTTGCGCAGCTAAATAATAGGCTGCAGTCAATCCTGCTGGTCCAGATCCGACAATACCGACAAGGCTACCTGGGGACTTTCTCTTTCCCATTTTTCTTGTCAACTTTCCATTAACTTGGTCAGTAATAAAGCGCTCAATAGCATTAATCCCTACCGGTGCATCTATTTCACCCCGCCGGCACTTGCGTTCACAGAAAGCAAGACAGGTGTGGCCAGTCACTGAAGGGAAAGGATTATTTTCGCGAATTACAGCCAGAGCTTCTTCGAATTTACCCTGTTCAGACAAACGAATAAATTTCGGTACATCAATACCCGCGGGGCATCCTTTTCTGCATGGAACTTCATCCTGAGGTTCTTTCTTAATCATCCTAATTTTCTCCATCTCCCTCTTTTCCCCTTTCCTTACTCTAAATTGCTTCAGAATCATTGGGGTTTAACGCTTGAAAGCTTTTGGATACAATTCCATTAACACAGGAGTAATATCGGCCTCACCTCCGATGAAACGGATCGGATATTTTAGCCCGATTGAGGCTAATTTCTTTAATCCTGAAATAGCTCTTTCCATGTAAGTCGCAGGCAAAGCAATCACAATCTCATCGTCGGCGACCTGGCCAAAGATTCTTTCTCCATAGCATGGAATAGCCACGGCTGGCTTTCTTGAGACATAACATCGGGCCAGTGAGTCAGCACAAGCACCTTCTCCGATGAAAGAGAATTCAAACCGCTCATATTTCTCTTTTTGCAAACCACACATTAGCATCATCGTCTGGGCTGTATTACCGTAAATCAAGATCACGTCAGGGTTAAACTTCTCATCCGCCAATGGACCAACCACGATTGCCCCACCAGGAGGTATGCGGGGATAATCTTTTTGTTGACACAATCCGTCCTCGGTCGAGCCAAACCATGTTGTGGACAGATCCTCAGCCTCAGTCACCATGCTTTTTTCTGTCGCCGCCTTTAATCCCGATATTCTCATGCAACGCCCAAGCATTTTGTCATTTTTGGTAATTCCAACCGTTAAACCTGAAACTCTGGCCATGAATGGGATTTGGCAAAAAGTAAACAAATGATCAATTCTTGTGACTCCTTCCATTTTTTCAAGCTCTTCAGCCCCCTCGATTTTCTTATAACCAATGATCCTCGTTTTAAGACGAAGATGCTCTTCCAATTCTTTAGCCAATAGTGCCAACTCACGCATCTGTATCCTCCAGTAGTATTCTACAACAATTTTCCCTTACCTCTTTTTTGACTAAACTTACTCGACTAGGATTTTTTTGTATAAGCACCTTTCCTGTCCCAACCTATCGCTTCCATTTCCCTTTCAATATCTTGCGCAGTTAGGACTTTCCCATTAAACTGTTGCGGTTCTCTTGTTACCAAAAAAATTACATTATCACTCCACAGATCAGTTGTTTGCCATTCGGATTTATCAATTTCAGGATTTACCATCATCCAACCATCGCTCTTCGTATTCTCTGGCATAAACGCATTAACTGCAATATTGTATTCTTTTACTTCTTCAGCAAGCCCCCAGGTTAATCTATTAATAGCTGCTTTGCTTACATCGTAGACCAGCCCTGTGATCGGATAATTAATAGTAATCGCCGCGATTGATGATATATTCACAATATGCCCACACCTCTGTTCCATCATGGCTGGTAAGACTGATTTTGTACATGCCACAAGGCCCCGCAAATTAATCCGAAAAACCAAATCCCATTCTTTTAACGTCAGATCCTTGAAAGGTTTTCGTACGCTGATACCCGCGTTATTTATTAGGACATCAATTCTTCCTACTTCACTTAAAGCTTTTTGCACCATACTCTCAACACTGCTTTCATCAGCAATATTGGTTTGTACCGGGAGCGCCCATCCTCCTCGTTTCTTGATTTCTTCTGTAGTTTTCATTATGCTCCCCCCAATCATCGCGCTTTCTTCAACTGTTCTTGCGGTCACGATAACCTTTGCTCCCGCATTCGCTAAGCCCAAAGCTATGGCTTTCCCTATGCCACGACTGGCGCCTGTTACGATTGCCACTTTTCCTTCCAAATCTTTAATCACTCTCATCTTTATCTCTCCTCCCCTTCACAAATCTCAGTCTCCTCTCAGTCATAACTGTAGAATCCTTTTCCTGTTTTTCTTCCCAGCCAACCAGCAGCCACCATTTTTCTTAAGAGCAACGGCGGCGCCCAAATCATATCTTTAGTCTCTTCGTATATGCTTTGTGCCATATTAAATATTGTATCGATACCAACGTAGTCGACAAGCGCTAGTGGACCAATGCGATGTCCCATACCCTTTGTCATCACCATATCTATTACCTCCCTTGTAGCGAGATCCTTTTCCAACACACGAACGGCTTGCAGAAGCATCGGTATCTGAATGTTGTTAATCACAAATCCAGGATAATCTTTAGTCACGAAGACCTCCATCCCCAATGAAGTCCCAAATTCTTTGACAGTCTCTAGAACCTTTTCGCTTGTCCTGATGGTCCTGATAATCTCCACCACAGGAAACATATATGCCGGTGCAATAAAATGCATTCCGAGCACCTGCTCAATTCTTTTTGTAGAAGCTGCAATATCGATTATTGATAGACTTGAAGTGTTGCTCGCAAGAATTGCGTTTTCTTTGCACACTCTATCAAGTTCGCCAAATATTTTCGTCTTTTCTCCTAATTTTTCAACGATTGCCTCAATTACTATATCGCGACTATTAAAGTCACGTAATTCCAGGGTCCCTTTGACTCTTCTCATAAGTGCCTTTCTGTTCTCCGCTCCCCCCTCTGTTTTATTTAATACTTTTTCTATCTTTTTAATCCCATCTTGCACAATCTCTTTTGTAATATCGTACATCAGGATATCAAACCCTTTTTTTAAGCAAACGACTGCAATACTCGTTCCCATCAGTCCGCACCCTATGATACCAACTCCTTTAATGTTCATAATCGCTCTTCCCTTTTTTGTTAATAGCTTCTCTTCCTACTTTGTTGAAAAATCTTTTCTACCCTAATTCATTTCTTTATTTTAATCTTTTTGTTTGTTTTTTACTCCCACTAAATCTAAGATAATATCAGTGATTAGATTAGCATATTTATTAAAAGTATACTTTTCCATAATACTCCAACCCCTTAATGCCTCAATTACGATAAGATACTGAATGATGTTCGCAATGATAAATGGATCATTAACCCTAAACACACCTTCTTTAGTTCCTCTCTTTATAAAATATTCCAGTTTTTTTATCATTGCGGATTCAGCGTCAAGCACGGAATGAAGATAGTCGTGCTTTAAATGTCTCGTTTCGGTATAAAGGGTAAGTATTTCTTTTGGCTTATTGTGCGCATATTGCAACATCGATTTTACTAAATCTTTAAGTAGTTCAACCGTATCTTTCTCCTCGTCTTCCAATCGGTCATAAAAATGCATCCATTGGGCATAGGAATGTTTATAAAAAAGATATAAAATATCATCCTTTGACGAAATGTAATTATACAATTGTGAAAGATTTATCCCGGCAGTTGAAGCAATACCGCGCATCGTAGTGCTTTGGAACCCCCGATCGGAAAAAAGCTTTATTGCAGCCGTGAAAATTTGTTTATGCCTCGCCTCTACCAATTTTTTGTTTGCAACTTGGGCATGGATTTTTCTGTTCAATATCTTATTGGGCATGGTATTCTTTAACCTCATCTTGGGCATTGTTTACCCTTCATACTTCATGAGACATGCATCTGCTTGGGCTAAGCCGCCACAAATTGCTCCGACGGCATATCCTTTTCCACGTCTCCTCAATTCGTAAGCCAGGGTCATCATGATCCTGGCTCCGCTGGCTGTATTGGGGTGACCAATAGCAATAGCACTTCCGTTGATATTGGTCTTCCTCTGAACCTCTTTTACTTGGACCTTATCCCCATGACAAAGAACTTCGATACTCACCAGGGGTACTGCAGCAAAGGCTTCGTTGATCTCAATCACATCTATTTGATCCAGTTTCAATTTTGCCAAATCTAATACCTTCTGAATGGCGAGCCCGGGTCCTTCAGGCATCCGATTTGGATTAATCGCAAGGGAGATCATCGCTACAATTGTCGCAATTGGCTTTAAGTGGAGGTCTCTGGCTTTCTTCTTGCTCATGAAAAGCATCGCTGCCGCACCATCGTTCAGGCCCGGTGCATTTCCAGCGGTGACTGCTTTACATCCATAAATAGGCTTCAATTTGGACAGTTTCTCAACAGTCGTGTCATGTCGATACTGCTCATCTATATCGAGAATAAAAGACTCCTTCCCTTTCTGCTGGATTTCTAAAGGAATGATTTCATTCTTGAACTTGCCATCTTTCCATGCCTTCCCATAATTTTGATGGCTTCTATAAGCCCATTCATCCTGTTCTTCTCTTGAAATTCCAAATTCAGCCGCTACGTTGTCGGTATCCACTGAAACCGGATTGAAGTCTTTATACCCTAACTGATAAAGAGGATCTTCCATTTTCACATCACCCAAACGAAACCCATTAAATCGAAGACCCCGTACTATGAGGGGCTCCTGGCTGAAGGAGGTTGCACCGCCCCCTATGGCCACTTCGATCTCCCCAAGCTTTATCGCCATCATCCCAAGTTTTACGGCTGACATAGCAGAAACACATGCCTTATCTAAACTGAGAGAAGGCGTTTCAGCAGGTAAACCTGCCTTCAACAGAGTCTGCCTCGCCGCCACCGGCGTATAGACATCCTTGCATACAGAGGTATCTCCTACACCCCAAAAGACTTCACCCACTATTTTTGGCTCTAAATTTACTCTCTTTAATACTTCTTTCATTGGAATCGCACCCAGATCAAAATAATCAAAATCCTTCAAAGACCCACCATATCTACCAAACGGAGTCCTCGCTGCGCTAACAATAACAACATCACGGTTGACCATCTTTCACCCAAATGATTTTCAAAGCATACTTGTGGTTAAACTAAAGATTTTCCCCAAGCAATATTTTATGTGTAGTTGTAAAATCCCTTCCCAGCCTTTTTCCCCAAATGTCCAGATCTAATCAACTGGCGGAGTAAAGGAGCTGGATGGTATCTGTCACCAAATTCTTCTTCCATTATCTCAAGACCATGGAGGACAATATCCGCACCTGCCAAATCTATCAACTCTAAAGGACCCATCGGAAAATTAGTACATACTTTCATGGCTTTATCAACCTCTTCAGGCCTATTACCATCCATTACACATCTCACTGCCTCGTTCAACATGGCGTCCAAAATTCTGCTACAAATAAACCCCGCGTAATCAACGGCTTCTACAGCCTCTTTTCCTAACTTACGAATGAAATCCATAGCGATGTTAAAAGTTTCATCTGAAGTTGTTCTCGCCCGAATAATTTCAACCCCACGCATCACCGGAACGGGATTCATGAAATGGAGACCTATAATCTTCTCTTTCCTTGCAATAGACGATGCAATAAAGCCGATTGGAATTGATGAGGTGTTTGACGCCAGAATGGTGTGTGATGGGCATATTTTATCCAGTTCATTAAAAACCTTTTTTTTCAACTCAACATCTTCAAATACAGCTTCGATGGCTATTTCCGCCTCCTTAGCCCCCTCCGTGTCCGTACTCAATTTAATTCGAGATAAAATGTCCGCCTTATCCTGAAGTGTAATTCTCCCCTTCTCCATGCTCCGCAGCAAATTCCTTTCGATGGAGTCTATAGCTTTTTTAATGAGTTCAGCGGACAAATCCATTAATGTTACATTCATGCCCGCTTGAGCGGAAACTTGCGCAATACCTGCTCCCATTATACCCGCTCCTTGAATGAAAATATTTTTATAAATCATCTTAATCTCCATTGGTCTCATTTATCATTGAAAACTGCCTTTCGCTTTTCCATAAAAGCCCCCATACCTTCCTTTTGATCATAAGTTTGAAAGCACTGAGCAAAGCACTCAGTCTCAAACCTCAGTCCTGTCTGCAAATCTACATCAAATCCTTTACTAATAGCAGTTTTTGCCAGAGTAAGGGCAATCTTGGATTTTTCAGAAATCTTGACAGCTAATTTCATGGTTTCATCAAGCAATAGAGCGTGTGGAACCACAAAATCCACGAGTCCCAATTCAAGGGCTGTTTTGGCATTTATAATTTCACCACTGAAGATCAGCCATTTTGCTTTCGAAAGTCCTACTAATCTAGTAAGTCTTTGAGTACCACCGGAACCCGGAATTACGCCGAGGTTGGTCTCTGGCTGCCCTAATTTTGCCTTATCAGACGCAATTCGAACATCACAAGCCATAGATAGTTCGCACCCACCTCCTAGTGCGAATCCATTTATTGCCGCAATTGTAGGTATGTCTAAATTTTCTATGCTATTTATTGATTCAAAAGCCAAACCAGCAAATTTTCTTGCCTCAAAACTTGATAGGCTTATCATTTCATTTATATCCGTCCCAGCGATAAAAGACCTATCTCCCATACCAGTCAATATAACGATCTTTACTAAATCTTTTTCTCGAATTTCCCTGCAAACTGAGATTATTTCTAAAAACATTTCCTTGTTAAGTGCATTCAATACGTCAGGACGATTGAATTTTAGGATACCGATTGATCCTTTATTATCAAAAATCAATGTCCTATACACTGCAACCCTCCTTTTAGAAAATAGTCGATAACCACTCACAAATATAATCAACTTAAAGAATTTCTTTCGAATAATCATAACAAACGTTTATTCTTACATAACAAACGTTTTTTCTTTACCATATAAAAAAAAGCTTGTCAAGATAAATTTTTATAAATAAATTTTTATAATTTTTTTTGAAAAAAACTTATGATTTTGAAATGGGGAGCAGTAATTCAAAAGGGCTACAAAAAAGCCTCTGAGCGGCCTTGTGTGGGTTGATAGGAATTATTTTTGGCATAGGATGAAAGGGGGGGAGTCATGAAACAAAAAATAATGCCTCTATGGCCACTAAAAACAGTATTTAACTGATTGATATTATTACACTATTATAAATTTTCGATTTGGCAAACCCTCAGCTTTGTGTATATCCTACGGCTATGAGTACACGGGAGCAGATGCAGAGCATCCTGATGGACCCCCCCCCGAACAATTTGCACATCTCAAGAGTTTTCGTACTGGGATCACTGCTTTTGGGATCGGGACTCGCCTTATGTTTGATCCATTCTTGGTGGCAATTTTATTTCTTTTTTGGTGTCATCGCAGCCATAGGGACGGGGTTTACGGGGTGGGTACCTAATGTCACAGTCATACAGAATTGGTTTAAGGAAAAGAGGGGATTGGCGATAGGGATCCTATCCTCAGGAGTAGGAATTGGAATTTTTGTCTGCATTCCTTCCATCCAATACCTAATCAACGGGATAGGATGGCGAATGGCTTACCGAGTGATGGCTTTCTTTATCCCTTTAGTGGTTATTATCATGACCATCATTTTTTTGAAGAAGCCTCCTCGCATAATCTCATCTATTCCGACAGAGCAGGAAATCTATTATACCATGATGAGGGATCCTTTAATTGTTGATTTGAAATGGGCTTCACGATCTTGGACATTACGGCAGGCCATTTTAACCAAACAATTCTGGACCCTCGGCGTCTGCTTTTTTTTCACCAGTTTAATCGGTCAGTCCATTATGACGCACCATGTGGCCTTTTTCGTCGACAAGGGTTTGGAGACCCTCTTTGTTTCTTATATCGTTGGGATGATCGGCATTGTGAGCATCGGGGGTAAAATCCTTTGGGGGACATTATCGGATAGGATTGGAAGGGAGGTTACCTTCACATTAGTCATGGTCTGTTGTATATGCGGATTATTATTGCTTATCACATTCCCGATTCTCTCTTCACCCTATACTCCATACTTTTTTGCCATATTTTTGGGTATGGGATATGCTGGAACGGCAGTTCTTCCACCTCTAATCACGGCGGATTTTTTTGAGGGGCGAGCCTATGGGAGTATCTTTAGGACGATTTTCGTCCTCTATTCAGTCGGCGGAGCGTTTGGAGTATGGTTTGGTGGATTTCTTCACGATCAGGTGGGAAACTATATACCCTTTTTTATTATCGTAATAGCTTGCGCCCTCTTTGCATGCTTCACTATTTGGATTGCAGCTCCTCGGAAGATCAGGATTGTACCAGGGAAAAAGGTTTTCAGGTTCAAACAGAATCCGACCGCCTAAAATCCAAACAAGCGTTACGCTTACTTTCTGCCAGTAATCGTTATCTGCCAAGGTTGGGCCATAGTTAACATTCATAGGGTATGCCGTATAAAACGTATGACTTGTTGGTTAAAGTCCAACCCCAGGAGTTCGGCAGTTCGTCCGTGTAGCCGGAGGGAGGTGTAAGGGATAACCCGGAACTAAGTTGCTGCTCCTTTCCGCTCTTGGGGTTCTTGAGGGTTATTTTTCGATCTTCCCCCAGCTCGAACTCCAACAATTCCTACCCGACGTCCGATAAACTGGCTTACAACCATAGCCGATTCAAGAGAACCAATTTTTTCTTTCAATTTTATAAATATTTATTTACCCTTCTAAATTTTAAATTTAACTCCTTCACTTAAAAACTTAGAGTTTTCCCTCCATAATATTCTTGTAAACGGATACATAGCTCGTCGGAGATTCCCACATTGATTTAGACAATAGGTCAACATTTTTTCTCGCTCTGATGAGTCCGTGAATAATACCCAAGTCTTCTATCCGATTGATCAAAATGGCACCAATTAAGGCTCCATTCTGATCAATACAGATTTTTCGGTAAATACTATTTTTCTCATCCTTTTTGATCAGAGTTTCACTGACTCTCATCGATCCGAAATCACCGATAGATACAATAGGCATCGAGAAAATTTGGGTGACATTCATTCTTAAATTTCCGGAATAAATTTCTTTCAGACCAGCCATGTTCTTACCGACAATTTCCCCTTGTTCTACGGCAGAAGGCCAAAGGCCATAATTAACCTTTTCGGCTGAGAAGAAATCAGGTGCTTGAGCCACATCACCTGCAGCATAAATACCCTCTTCATTGGTTTCCATATACTCATTGACCAAAATTCCATTCTGTATCTTAACACCACCCCCATCAAGAAAATCCATATTCGGTCTCACTCCCTTGCCTGCAAAGATAAGATCGGTTTCGATCTGCTCCCCGTGGGTAAGAGTAGCTATTTTCGATCCGTTCATTCCCTTCAATCGGACAACATCCTTCTCCTTAATGATCCTAATGCCCCTTTTTACCAGATGTCTTTCAACTATTTGAGAGGCCTCGTAATCGAGTGTTTTTGATAAGATGTGATCCGATTTGACTACAAGGGTGTATTCTCCCTTTGATGTATATAATGCTTGAAGCGTTTGAAGGGAAACTAATCCCGCACCAAGAAAAAGGAAGTTCCGGGCTTTTCCTTTTACTTTTTTTAGTTGTTTGGCATCAGAAAGACTTCTTAATACGTAAATATCTTTCTCGATTCTCCCCTCGATTTTTGGGCGAGTGGGAGAAGCACCAGTGGCGATAAGGAGGAGATCAAAAGGCTCCTTCTTCCCATCATCTAAAACGACTTTCCGCGACTGAACATCAATAGACAAGACCTTTTCCCCAAAGAGGGTATTCACATTCAAGTCCTTGTAAAATGTTTCTGTCTTTAAAAATAGCCCTCCCTCTTTTTTGATCTCTCCCATAATAAAGTACGGAGTAATGACTCGAGAGTATGCCAAGTGTGGTTCTTGATCGATTATAACTATCGCTGAGTTCTGGTCTTTCCTCCTAAAAGCCTCCAAAGCCGAAAGCCCTGCGGCACTGTTTCCAATGATGACAATACGTTTCTTTTTCTTCCTTATCATTTCTTGCTCCATTTATGATGAGGAGGACAGCCCCTCAGGCTCGCAATGCTTAAGACTAAAGGATCTGTCCTAAAGCTATAGTTCTTAAGTTCCTGAAGAATTCATTACTCCAATCCAAGCTACCCTCTTTTTTCTTTATCGGGACTCTTTCTTTATCCCAACCGCTGAGTTGATAGTATTGGGGGAGTTTCTTATTGGGCTCAACCACTTTTCCTTTTACAGGACCACTGTGGATAGGCTCCTCCCCAACCCGGCCAGGTAAACAATCCTTTTTCCCTGTTAGTCCTCCTTTAAAATTGAAGAGTCCCTGTAAATTCTAAACCCTCTAACCTGTTTTCATCATCTCTTCCAGCGGCTACTTTGAAAAACTCTAATATTCTGGTCCCCCCAAGGCAAATATATTGAATAAACGAAGGCTGACCAAATTCTTGAACCGTCAACAATTCATTGAGTGTGGCACAGAGTCCACACTTACCTGTTTTTCTTTTCCTTCTTCATCTTTCTTTTTTCTTTCAGGCTTTTCTGGGGCGCTTTCTTGCCTTCCTTTAACCCCCTGCTTTTATCTTTCATAAAACCCTCCTCTTTTGGATTCTCCAATAAAAAATCGGAACCCGTTATAGCCAGCTATTGATTTTGATCGACTCTGTCAAATCCGGGCCGAATAAATGACCTTGCATTGGGAAATGTTTTCTCCATTGCTTGTTTCAAACCGTCGAGAAAAACAATGATTTCCATCACCCTCTCATCATCATCGCCGGCATAATGGCGAATTACCGCCCAGGCAGAGATCGAGCGGTCCATGGCGATCAGCGCAATTTTGGCTGAGCCATCCGAATCACTTGGAAATTCATCGAACCTTTCTTCTTCCTCATCGATCTTTCCTCGGACGGCTCGCATGACTTTAGCGCTGATAAAATATTGGTACCACCGGATGACCTCGATGGCCTCCTCAAGACTTACTCCCTCTCTTGCGGCAGCTGCGGTTTCAAGAAGGAGTGTTTCTCTCCCCTCAAACCAATCTTTCGCCATGTCGGTGTAACTTTTAGCGGCCCGGCAAAGGAGATGGTTTTCCGCCGCCCTATTCTTCAGCCTTAAATTTTCTATGTCGCCCGTTGAATCTAAAGTTTCGAGGTCTACGCCCCATTCTTTCGCACTTTCCCTAAGCAGTTCCATGGTTTCCCCAAGGATTCCTGATAATTTATTCCAGAATGCCTTATTTCGAATATCCTTTGTTTCGGGGTCCGAGAACTCCTCCTCCGAGAGTGAAAAATTCAGGCAGTGGGAGGTCTGCGGACAACGCTCGCACCATCGGTCACAGTAGTTGTAAATGCCCGGGATGAATCGCTCCTCCGCAGCTAGTTTCTTAAGCCGATCCCGATTCATCATCCTTCCTCTTCCCCCTCTTTCAACAATTTCCTGTTAAGATCTTTGGATGTCGTATTAAAAGCGGCTACCTTTTTAAGTGCAACGAACAAGAAAGATAGGTTTGGGGGAATAGCGAAGCACTTTTTCTGCCACGCTTCCAAGAAGAAATCGTTTGATTCCACTTCTCCCATGGGTGGTCATCGCAATTAAATCAATGTCCTTTTGTGCGGCATGATCCAGGATCTCTTCCGCATCATGGCCATAACGAACATGGGTCTCCACCTTGACCCCCTTTGCTTCCAGCCCCTCTTTCATTCTACTTAGATATTCCTCTGCCTCCCGGACGACCTTTACCTCAGCATCAGTGGGATCCACCCCCGGGAAAACATGAGCATAGGCGACACGCAAAAGAACAAGAGTGGCTTTCAAATCCGTGGCTAATTTTTCAACTTTTGGAAAAACATTTTCCGCACAATTCGAACCATCCAAGGGGACCAAAATTTTTTCAATTTTCTCCATAAAGCACCCTCCGTTGTTCAAACTTTATTAAACAGCTTTTCCTCTTCATTTTTGTTGTCGATATCTTTCAAGGCTTTACCCGATAAATACTATCACAGAAATTTGTTAAAGGATCAAGCAAATAAAATGGTGGGAGATTCTATTAATCCTCTTTTCAAGGTTTCAAAGGGAGACCACTTCGACTTATTTTATTAAGGAGAGCATAAAATTGCTTGCTTTCACCACCGAGGCACGGAGGTCGCAGAGAAAAGAACTTTTGTTTGTCGGTATCTCCCGACAAACAAAAATATTTCCGCCCCTCTTTTGGGGTAGTGTGTGGCCAAAGGCGTGAAAACTTATGGAAAATCGGACTCTCCCGATTTTCCATAAAAGTCTCCTTCTCCGTGTCCTCCGTGTCTCGAAGGAGCCCCATCCTTTTGGGGCGAGTGGGCGGTAAAAATGATTCTCAATGGTACCTATTTATTGCTTTCGGTAATCATTGCATACACAACCAACGGGATCTTATGGAATATTTAAAACTTATAGCTCACTCCCAGAAAGACAATACTTCCACTATAGGATGGGTCTTTATAGGCTCCTGTCAGATAGGCTCCGTTGGTGCCCGAAATTGCTGGGACAAACTGGTAACCGTCCAACTGGGCATCTTTATACCGGAATTTTTCATAGGCATATCCCAACGAGAATGAGAATCTTTTTGTAGCCTTATAAGTCGCTTTAATCATATATGATTTTAATCTGTAGTCATCCCAATCCGAGATATCAATATTATCCTGTGTCCTTCCAGCTGGAAGTGGATTGGCCCCCAGAAAGTATGTAAAATCGGCAGATCCATTCGATCTCACATAATCATGTTGAAGAGTCAAGGTCAATTTATTGGGAATAATAAAAATTTCTGTCCCAATCCCATAATCGTATTCTCCATCCTTCTGGGTCACGTCCCAGTTGAAGGCACTTGAAGTCGGCGGGCTGACCGGGTTAGGAGAGTCAGCTGGAACGAACTGTCTCTGAAATTGACTGTTTTTAATTCTCTCGTATAAAAAGTAACCGAATATTCTTGCATACTTCCCAGCGGTATAGTCCGCATCCAAATCAATTCCATCCCTCTTCTCTTTTTGCAGCCCTAAAATGGTTTTCTTGTAATCTATTTCCTTATGCTTATACTCGATGCCAAAATTCAGGTTTTCTATCGGAGAAAGGTCAACAGATACTTTATAGGTGTCCCTGTCCTGTTCGGCTGCATCATAGCGCCTGAGAAAAGTCTCAATATTAGGAAAATCAAGGGGATCTCTTACTGTGTTAAATTTTGCGTCCCGATACAGTTTTTCAAACCCAACTTTTGCTATCATAAAATCTATGCCGGCCCATCTCAAATCAATTGACAAGATATTATCTTTGTTTTTAGGTATATCTTCCCGCTCCCTTTCCGTACGAACATGATGGTAGGCCCCCGTGAGGTGGAGTTTCATGGGAAGTCTAAAACGTAATTCTAAACCAGCCTTATCCTTCTTGTAATCGAAGAGGTGGTTTATAAAAGTATCGGTATCATCCATGGTGATGATTTTGTCAGATTTGTTATCCAATCTGTAATGTCTGTAGAAAATCTTCCCGTCAAGAAAAGAAAGAGGATTTGAGGTAAAAACGAAATTATAATTTTGGGTCTCCATTTTACCTTTGAAGGAAAGGTCGCTGATGGTAATCCCCGTCCTACCTCCAGCGACATTGGCAACGTATGAATTGAAAAGATCAGCCTCTGAGTTCGCTCTCGAAAAACCAAGATTCATATTAAATCGACTTCTTAGGGGGAGTTTCAGGGAGCCTTTAAAAGCAAGTTTATAGTATTGATTGTCAGGGGGTAAAGTAAAGGCATCCATGGTAGAGGCGGTGTTGACGGTCGAAGGATTTCGAAAGAAAAGAGTATTATGATCATTTTCAAATTGACTAAAAAAGAGACCCAGCGACAAAAAGAGAGGATTCTTCGTATAACCTGTTTCGAGTTTGATTGTATTGGTTGTAAAATCGATCGGTTCGGGGAGTTCGATGGCAATCCCCCCCGGTGTCGTTCCAGCGACTCCGACCGGAAAGATTCCCTCCCTTTCTTCCCTGAAGGCGGAAACATCGAAAAAAAAGGGTTTAAAAAACTCCCATTTAAAACCACCGCCAAAATGTCTTCGTTCAATGGAATAGTCAAAATCGTCCCAGGTGCTGAGATGGGTGCTTGGAGGATGGGTGGGGTAAGTCAGAATATTACCACCCACCCCTGCATAAAAGCTTCTCGCATCAAACGTAAAGTGATGGGGGATCTCATGATAATCAAAATAGATTTTAAACTTCCCCCACCGGCCCCCGTCTAGCCGGTAAGACTGCGTGTCGTATCCGATGTCATTTGATTTGAAGTTTAAAAAATATTTTTCTGTGTCATAGCGAAGACGTATTTTGCTGTAGAGGCCGAAGCCATCTTTGATGTCACGATATTCGTTAAATTTTGCCTTATCCCCTGCAATATTGCCGATTCTTCCTTCCAGTGTGATGCTCCCTTCTAATCCTTCTATCAGTCCTTCTTCCTCAGCAAGGGCGGTAAAAGATAACAAGAAGCTGACGACGACTACAAGTATGATTATTTTTGACTGCATGGGCTTCCCTCCTATCTGACAAATGTCTTCCCTCTTGCTGAAGGGGCATTACTTCCGTGGATCGTTGAATGACAATTTAAACATGATCTGGCAAACATTCTATTTTTCCCTGACGCCGCCGGACCTCGGAAGGTTTCATGCTGCGTATAGATCGTACCCGGATGTCTGCTGAAATCATGACAACTCTGGCAAAGTTGTGGAACTTTTCGGAGGAGAAGTTTTGAATGATTACTTCCGTGAGCGACATGGCAACTCAAACAATCTTCTTCAACGGGAGGATGTTGCCACAGATAAGGTCCTCTTTTTTCGGAATGGCAATTGTAACAGAGTTCATTGAAGGTATCGGCTCTCACCATTTTTAAACCGAAGCTTCCATGGGGATTGTGGCAATCCTTGCATTTTACTTTCCCTTCCTTGATCGGATGGTGTGATCGTTTATTCGTCTTAACTTTTATGTCGAGGTGACAGGTGTAGCATAATTCAGGTTCCTGGGCTTTTAAATTCTTCTCCTTTATTGAATGGACTTTATGGCATTGATCACATGATACTTGCGCTGCTTGATGCTTGCTCATGTCCCAAAACGCAGTATGCTTCGTCTCTTCGTGACATGAAAGACATCTTGAGGATTTATCTCTTGCCCCGATCCTCTCCCCGTAAGTAAAAATCGCAGCCCCGCCCTCCCCCTCCTTCTCAACATGCTGAGCACCCGGTCCGTGGCATGACTCACAGGTATCCCTGTTTCCTGGACTGCCCGGTATGGACCTCTTGGCATGAATGGATTTAGCATAGCTCAAATAGGAATTTTCATGACAACCCTTGCAGGTTTCGGAACCGACGAAGCCTTCACTGCCTTCAGCCCTTTTATAAGGAAAATAATTAATCAAGCCAATTAAGGAAAAAACTAAAAAGAAGGAGATGAAAGAGGCCAAATATCTTTTCATTTTATCCCTCCAAGGTAATGAATATTTTTATACTCTAATTGAGCGAAAATAGATTTTTTGGTTAAACCTTTTCTTCGTTAAAAAAATTACGACAAAGCAGGTTAAGCGATCTGTTATCATTCCCTTCCATCCGTCTTTGCCTGCTCCCTGCAGGGAAAAGATACCTAATCCTTATCTCCTATTTATCCAGATGCACGGAAACCGGAGCTGATTTTGTAATCGTATTGAAAACCGGTGAGTATTTTTGAGCCATCCGAACCAGGTCTTCCTTCTGTTCGTTTGAAACATTAGCATCGATTTTGAAGTACACACGAATATTTTGATAACCCACCGGGACATCCTCCGATATTCCAAGAAATCCACGGAGATCCAGATCCCCCTCATATCTGGACTCCACTCCTTTTATGTCTATTCCTCTTGCTGAAGCATGAGCGATGAGGCTCGTGGTGAGGCATCCCGACAGTGCGACAAGAAGATATTCAACGGGATTAGATCCTTCATTCTTACCCAGAAGAATGGGAGGCTCATCCAGCTCATAAACCGCTGGTTTTCTGGAGTGATCCTCCTTCAGGGCGCCATAAAAATCTTTTACCGTTGCTCGATTATGGGTGCTGTTGACCCATTTATTGGTGGCACGAAATTTAAATTTGGCGATATCCGGATTCTTCTTGATAAGATCGATGGTGTTGAACAACTCGGTGACATTTATTCCGTTTACCATCTTCTGCTCTGCCATTCTTCCCTCCTTTTGCAAGAATTATATTTGTAGAATCTTTGCTAATCTTTCAATAATTCTCCCCCTTCCCTCACCGGATTTCATTTTGGGAGTAAAATTTATGGGAACGTCTTCATCCTTTATCATCTGAAAAGACAACCCAATACTATTTTGCCCTGTTAAAACTTGATTTAATCCATCCTCCTCTTCCAGGAGTATCCATTCTTTTTTAACCATACTCACTTTATACACCTTTTGACTCAAATCATTTTTAACCCGGTCCCCTTTTTTAATCATTCTCGAATCCCACCTCTCTAAAGAATTTGAGTGCGGCACTTTCCGAAAAAAGTCCTTTCCAGAAGCTGATTCAATCAATATTGATCTCAAGAAACGTGCCAATCTTACCGGACAAGAACAATCTTAATTATTTCAATAAATTCATATGATTTACCACTCCGAGGCTTAATGGATTTATATAAATTTGTCCTGTTGTACAGGACGAAATCCTCTATGACAGGAATGTGTTTCTTTGAGCGGGACGATTGAATATAATTTTTATCAACTGGAGGGGTGACTCTTCAAAAGAGCTTATGAAGCGGAGCAAAAAATTATTTACATTTCCGGTCTACAGAAGCTGTCATTGTGAGCCCAAAGGGCGTGCCTGCGCGTTGAAGCGCTACGCCGCGCAAGCGTGGCAATCTCATCTTTTCTGGGATTGCTTCGTCGTCTTACTCCTCGCAATGACAAACAATTTAATGCGTTTGTATTAGCTAATATCTTTAGGGTCCCATCAGGAATATTCCAGACGGATCTTTCACTTGTTCCGAAAAGTCCATGATGGCTCTCTTTAACAGGTTACAAAAGTTATTT
>DCUS01000247.1:0-21533 GCA_002327885.1 Syntrophaceae bacterium UBA2208 | reverse complement strand
ATGTAAGAAAATGGCTTGATCATCCTCATAAAAAATCTCTTCCAATTTTTCCACCCTCTCTACCTGGCAACCCTCCCCCAATATTTCGGAGACACAAAAATTGAAGTTTTTATAATAAATATAGAAAGGGCATGACTTTCCACCAATGATGCAGTTTCGGATTTTTTGGTCTGACACCATCTTTAAGAGTTCCTTTATTCCCATTCTTCTCAATTCGCTTCTTGTTTTAAAGAAATCCATCAAATTAAACCTTAGTTTTTAAATTAGAAAGCTCCCCCCATCGGACTTTTTTCTCCTCTCCATACATTGGTTACAATTCCACTCCAAGTCGTTTCCAGATCGATTCCCCTTCCTTGATCTCTTGTGGCTTTAGATAACGGTAGGTTTTAAAAACGAAGTACCCAAGGGGGAGAACCCCTATTAGAATGATCGTCAGGTCGGGGATGATCCGGACCATTCCCAGCAAAGATACGACCTCTCTCTCAAAGAATGACGCATCCCGGGCTACCCAGAGACCCTCCTTGTAGCTCGTCCAGGCCTGAAGGACACCGACCGGGAAGAGAGTCCCCAGGGTAAGAAGAAACAGACCTATATTAAATCCGAAGAAGGAGACCTTCAGAATCCTGTCGTTCCAGTAAGCCTTCTGAACCAGACCTCTCCAGGAGAAGAGGAGGAGACCAATGGAAAGCATTCCGTAAACACCGAACAGAGCCCCATGAGCGTGATTCATGGTGAGATAGGTTCCGTGTTCGTAATAGTTTACGATCGGCAGGTTGATGAGAAAACCAAAGACCCCTGCCCCCAAAAAATTCCAGAAGGAGGAGGCAACTAAAAAATAGAGGGGCCACTTGTAAGGAAATTCTTTCCCCTCCTTTCGGATCGATTTGTATTCCAGCAGGCCCCGGACGACCAGACCGAAAAGCGGAATCGGTTCCAGCGAGGAGAAAACCGCCCCAATGGCGAGCCAGAAGGAAGGGCCTCCGAACCAGAAATAATGATGCGCCGTTCCCAGAATCCCGCTGAAGAAAACAATAGATGCCGTAAAGTAAGCCACCATTAGAGCCGCCCTGGCCGTGGCTAACCCCATGCTCACCAGAAGCAAGGAGATGATTGCAATCCCAAAGAATTCAAAGATACTCTCCACCCAGATATGGACGACAAACCATCTCCAATAATCGGCAAGAGTAAAATGAGAGCCTTTGCCATAGAGCATTCCAAATCCAAAAAATCCTACGACGAGAATGGCGCTGAAAAGGTAGAAGATCACAAGAGCGCTGAACTCATTTTTTGGATTTCTTTTTAAATGCTTTGCCAGGGGGCGATAGACAATCAGAAGCCATGCAATCAGTCCAAGGAATAACAGGATTTGCCAGAGACGCCCCAACTCCAGAAATTCCCAACCCTGATGACCCAACCAGAACCACCAATCTCCTAAGAATCCCTTAATCCCGGCTATTTCACCAAGCAAGCTCCCTCCTGCCACAACAAGGATAGCAATAAAAAGAATTTGAACAAGGGTGGATTGCCTCCTGGGTTCCACTCCTCCCACGATAGGGGCCAGATAGATAGCAGACCCAATCCAGGTGGTGGCAATCCAGAAGATGGCAAGTTGCAGATGCCAGGTCTTGGCCCAGCTGTAAGGAATGATCGCGGCGACAATTGGAAAATAAAAACTGGCGGGATTAATCGTATAATGAGCTAACAATCCACCAAAACTGGTCTGGACTAAAAACAGAAGGATGACGACCAGAAAGTATTTCGCTGCGGTAAACTGACTCGGAGTGAGAGGCATATCGATCATCTTCTCTGAAAGAGGGACGCTTTTTGCCGCTCCATACCATATTCCATAGTGATGGATGAAAAAGATAAAAATTCCCAGGACAACGAAAAGTGAAAAAATGCCTCCGAGCGTCCACAGGTAAGTCTCTGCCGTGGGAACATTTCCCACACTTCGGTCGGCTGGCCAGTTGTTGGTATAGGTGGAATCCTCCCCCGGCCGGGTCGTAGAAGCCACCCAGGCTGTCCAGAAGAAGAAGCGGGAGATTTGAAGCCGTTCTTCTGGTGATCGTATCGTGTCCGGCAGAAAGCCGTACCGTTTCTGTCCATCCGCAAAGGTTTTCTCCCAGAATTGAGCAATTGTTTCCAGACCGGACCACTGTGCGGGAGTCAAAGTCAGTGTATCTTCAGCAGGATCGTACCGGTTCGTCTTCAGCTCTTTAATCGTTTTCAGATCAACGATCTCTTTTTCAAGCCCACCGAGAGTTTCATAGGGTCTCCCGTAATCCTCTCTGGCGAGATAGGTTCTTACCGAATTGCTGAGGAGATGAAGCGTTGTCGCGGAAAACTCCATGCCTCTTTGTGAACCATGCCCCCAGACGCTTCCATGATCCATCAGGCCATAGCGCTGATAGATATCCTGTCCGGCGATAATATCCGATTTTTGGAAAAGAGGCTTTCCCTGGGAATCTACAACTTTTTCAGGATATGGAGGCAATCTGTCTCTCGCGACATAACCTCCTCCAAGCAGTATTACAAGAGAAATAACAAAGCTGATAATCGCCGCCCATTTCAATTTTTTTAGGGACATGTTACCTCTCCTTTTTTAACTTTCCCCAAATAACTGGTAGTTTTCGTCCGCATGGGAATACCATACGATCAAGAAAATCAATGGATTTAATTTTAAGCTAATGAGAATGGCCGGATAATACCAGGCTTTAATTGCAATACTATCATCATTAGAAATAAAAGTCATCTTAATCGTAGCAGCGACTTTGGGGAATCCCTAAATCCTTACTTAGAGAGGGGCGGACGTGAAATCAATGTCATCCTTTGGATCAATCCAAGAGGGGCCTGTCGAAAGTGTACCAAAAAGGTTGGGAATCGCCTCTTTATGGGAGCATACCTTTGACTCGATCGCATCTTTATGCAACAACGGGGTTCACCTTCACCTGTTGATTGTCGAAATCTTTTCCATTTCAGCCTCTATCTCTTTTAAGGAGATTTTAAGATGCTTCGGGCAGAGCCCGTGTGTTCTCCTCTGGTCAGACAGAGGTTTTTTTACTCCATAAACAACCCCACAACCTTTGTAATAACAAACACAAATCATTTTCTATTCCCTCCCGCTGACCTTTTATTTTGATTCACCATTATTCTAAAGACCATTCGCATTTTTCTGGTTTAAAGGTCTTGTCCATATCAATCGTTCTTTTTATCTCCTCCCTCTCCGGAGACCGATGATCTGATCTGCTCTTATCTGAAGTCGATTCTCTAAAATCATTTGATCAACGATCTCGCCACAATAGATGCATCTCCATCCCCAGAAGTGTTCGTAGAGGCCATAGAATTTTTCATAACTCATTCCGCTGCCACAGCGATAACACTTCATGGTACCCTCCTATTCTCATCAGATCTCTTCAAACATGGCGGTAAAGAGGTCGTGATGTTCTTCCTCGCCCTTTAGAGTGAGGATAGACGGGCTTTACTTAATAAATGCTCATGGACCCTGGTGAGTCTTTTAGGGTCATTTCGATTCTCCATGATCGTTTGATCTAAAATTTCCCCACAGTAGATGCATCTCCAACCCCAAAAATGTTCATGGGGACCATAGAATTTTTGGAAAACCATCACACTCAAACAACGGGGACACCTCATATTAATCACCTCCTCTGGAGATCAAGGTCTTTTGATCCATCACTTTTTATTTCAAGGCTTTCTCTTAATTCATCTATTGTGATTCGAGCATCTTTGCCAAAACAGGTGTAATCGTTGTTAAATCGCTATTGGTATAACTTAAAAGACGTGGCCTCAACTGATGAGCTAAAGCGACCGTCTCTTCCTTTTGATCGGGTATGACGAGTATGATCTGAAGACCTCTCAATAAATTTCGCACAGAAAAAATATTCATAAGTTCTTCATGGTTGGCAGCCATAAGCACCGCCACACCCAGATCATCGAATGGCTGCTTAAATCTTTGAGAAAGTTTGTCTATCGAGTGATAAACTTCCAACTTCTCTCCCGGTATGCGGGCTTCTACTAACTTCTGAAGTTGATCACCTACTCCACCCATCTCAGGAAAGTACAGAAGCACCTTCATTCAGAAAGACTCCTTTTGAACAATTATTCAATTATTACTAAGGCGCTTAACAAAAAATATGCCAACGGGATGGGGGAAACATTTTTATTTAAATATCAGAGGCTTAAGATATTTTGAAACTATGGCAATGGAGAAAAATAACAGCGATTTGTCCCGTAGAGCAGGACGGAATCCTGTTTCACAGGAATTTATCCTTCCATGTGAGACTTTGGTGAGTAAGTTTTTTAGGAGGATTTAAACCGCAGTGGAAATTTGATTCTTTTTTAGAAGAAGATAAAGGCGGGAACGAGAGAGGCCAGATATCCGGCAGGCCTCTTTAATATCTCCTTTAGTAAATGAAATCAGATCTTCCAAATACTTCCTTTCTGCTTCAGCAATTGCCTTTTCTCGCACCTCCTGCAGTCTGGGAAAAAGCTTGGGAGTTTTGTCGAGACCCTTCTCTGTGGTTTCGTACTCGCTTATTGAAGCTCGAACCATATGGATTCGAATGTGCGTAGGCAGGTGATTTGGAAATAGAATGCGCTCGTGCCGCCCTGTGATCAATGCCCTCTCCAGAGCATGAATCAATTCTCTTACATTTCCAGGCCACGGATAATTGGTGAGGACGTCGAAGAATTCCTGAGAAAAATCCTTTGTTTCTATCCCAAGCCGTTCACATAACAGGGCCATATGATATATGGCCAGATCCCTGATATCCTCCGGGCGCTCCCTCAATGGGGGAAGATCGATGGTGAAAGATCGGAGTCGGAAAAGGAGATCTTCCCGGAATTGATTTTGCTTGACCATTTCATCAAGATTCCGGTTAGAAGCCGCGATGAGTCTAAAATCGCTCGTTACTTCATGTCTTCCTCCCACAGGACGAAAGTTTCTTTCTTGAAGGGCCCTGAGAAAGTTTTTTTGAATCGAGAGAGGAAGCTCTCCCACTTCGTCCAGGAAGAGAGTTCCTCCACCTGCTTGAAGCATTAATCCGTCCTGCGACCTATCTGCACTTGTAAAGGCTCCTTTCTCATGCCCGAAAAGGATACTTTCAACCAAATTGTCGGGAAGAGCCGCACAGTCGACGACCACAAAGTTCTTGCCGGCCCGTTGACTGTTTTGATGGATCGCCCACGCGAAGAGCTCCTTCCCCGTACCCGTCTCACCCGTAATCAGGACATTTGCCTCGCTACTCGCTACCTGAGCCAGGGATTCAAGACACCCTCTCATTCTTGGACTATTTCCGATGATCCCCTCTCGTTTCAAGGATAGGGACGTCTTTCTGGCTTCTCTCTCCTCTCTGGACCGGAGAGCACGGACCAGAGGCAGAGTGATCCCTTCTACGGTGGAAGGTTTCTGTATATAGTCCCAAGCTCCATGTTTGATCGCCAGCTCCGCCCCGTCCCGATCCCCAAATCCGGTAATGATGATGACTTCCGGCAAGGAAGGAGCTGAGTGAACCTTCGGCAAAATATCCAAACCATTCCCGTCGGGCATCCGTACATCAAGAAATATAATGTCAAACTTTTCCGACAGGGCTGCTTTAAGCCCTTGTTGAAGGGTAAAAGCAGAAATGGCATGATGTCCCATCCGTACGACCACATTGGAAATGGTCTCACAGATCATCTTGTCATCATCAATAATGAGGATATTGGCCATAAACAACCACAAAGGGCACTTAAAGTTTCGAGCTACGGGTTTGGAGTTATAAGTTTAAAGTTATTCTTAAGATCTTTGGATTCCTCTTTTGGACAAAGTTTCGTTTTCAATATAGCCTTGATCGAGCAAGATGTAAAGATGTGTTTGGACCTCCCCTGTTGACCCTTTTGCTATTGAGAGAACTCGAAACTATCCCTTTAAAACTTTACGAATCGTTTCCGCCATTTCTTTTACGGTAAATGGTTTCATCACAAATTCCCGAATTCCCATGACCTTCGCCTTATCGGCATCAACCACCTCACTAAATCCGGTACAAAGGATGACCGGAATATCCGGTCGTACGCTTAAAATGGATTTAGCCAATTTTTCTCCGGTCATCTTCGGCATGGTCTGGTCAGTGATGACGAGATCGAAAGACTCCGGGTTTGCGCAAAAGGAATCAAAGGCCTCGATGCTATCCTTTTTGGCAATGATTTTATAACCCAACCGTTCCAACATATGCTGAACACTTTGTAGCTGAACTTCTTCATCATCGATGAGGAGGATTTTTTCTTTACCTGTCGGAATCGATTCCAATGAAACGGTTTCAGTTTTTATTTCACCATGAACTTGCGGAAAGAAGATATTGAATGTCGATCCCTTTTCCGGTTCACTATAAACCGCCATGGCGCCATGATGGTTTTTTACAATCCCATGGACGACTGCGAGCCCCATCCCTGTCCCTTCGCCTGGTTTTTTGGTGGTGAAAAAAGGATCAAAAATCCGCTCCACTACTTCCTGAGTCATGCCACATCCGGTGTCGCTTACAGTTAGTTTGAGATGCGGTCCTTGCTTTAAGACAGGATATTTAGCCGCCATATAGGAATCAATCTCTATACAGGTAAGCCTCACATTGAGCATTCCTCCATTTTCCCTCATCGCATAAGCTGAATTGCTGCAGAGGTTCATTAAAATTTGATGGATTTGTGTCGGATCAGCCTGAATCATATCAGATTCCGTTTCTATGCTTTCGTGAACTTCGATGTTCTTAGCAAGAGATAACCTGAGAAATTTGATTACCTCCTTTATAACGGGAATAATTTTGACCGGTTTTCTTTCCTGTTCCTTTTGACGACTGAAAGTAATGATTTGATTCACCAGATCTCTCCCGCGTTTTGCCGCATCAAGGACCGGCTGAAGGTACTGATGGATTGGCGTTCCCTCCGGGGTATCAAAGAGGGCTAACTCAGTATTGATGGTGATGGGCATCAAGATGTTGTTAAAATCGTGAGCAATTCCTCCTGCTAATGTACCAAGTGCCTCCATCTTTTGCGTCTGACGTAAGTTTTTTTCGGCCTTTTTACGTTCGGTGATATCCTCATTGACGATAAATGCGCCAAGGATCTCTTGTCTTTCATTCCGAATCGGAACAGCCGAATTAAGAATGATTTTATGCGTCCCATCAAAACATTCTATTTCAATCTCCTCATTGAGGGATGTCTCTCCTTCAAGGACTGCCCGTGCAGCTGCCCATTCTCCCGGTTCGACGAGCTTTCCAGTACCCACCCACCATCCTTTATATTCTCCAAACTGATCAATCCCCACATACCTGGCCCCGGCCCAGATTTGTTGACCAGCCGGATTCCCATGAATAATACGCCCCTGTTTGTCCGTTATCCATACGCCCACCGGCAATGTCTCAAATATGGTCCTTAAAAGAGCTTCCCTCTCCTTTAGCACCTCCTCTGCCCGCTTGCGCTCGGTAATGTCAATGCCCATCTCCAAAACGAGGGTTGAACTATCCGTGTCTGTGAAGGGAAAGTCGAAGACTTGGTAAACATGGCCGTCCGGACCAGTCCACTCCCACTCGTGGGGCGCCATGGTCTTCAGTGCTTTATAAGATTCGCAAGTTTCACAGGGTTCGCTGCGACCGAACAAATACTCAAAGCAGCGCTGGCCGTCTGATTTACCAAAGCGCTCCCGAAAGAAACGGTTGGCAAAGGGCACGTGATAATCCGGGGATAAAAGCACCAGGTAAGCCGGCAGGATCTCCAGAACTTCATTGAACCGCTGCCGTTCTGCTTCCACGGCCTCCTGTGCTCGTATACGCTCGGTAACATTCATCAAGCTCAGGACAACACCTCCTACAGTACCATTTGGTTCTTTTACAGGCTGGAGGCTCCAGTCCCAATAGGTGACCCTCCGTTCAGGATGCTCGGGGTATTTGAAGGGTTTTGCGTAAACGGAATAAGGTTCACCTGTCTCGACAACCTT
The DNA here is from genome assembly GCA_002327885.1 of Syntrophaceae bacterium UBA2208. Classification (GTDB taxonomy): domain Bacteria; phylum Desulfobacterota; class BSN033; order BSN033; family UBA1163; genus UBA1163. The sequence goes on along the minus strand of DCUS01000247.1, from coordinate 13,552 downwards.
CTTAAAAATTTGTTCATTTTCTTCATTTGGAAACAAGACAAAGTGATTCTTTCCAACGTAGAACTCCGACTCCCGTTCATCCGCCTCGGCATAGGCACGGTTGACACGAATGAAGTTAAAATTTCTATCCATGTAGGCGATCGAGATATCGATACTGGAAAACATTATCTCCAGAAGCTCATTAGCTTTTGCCAATTCAGCAGTCCGTTGTGTTACCCTTATCTCTAACTCGCCGCGGGATCTGCGGAGTGTCTCGATCAGTCTTATCCGCTCCATAGCAATGGCCACCTGATCGGCCACGATCTTCATCAATGAAAGCTCTTCTTCAGCGAAGGTGATCCTTGAGCGGGTGCCAAAGGAGAGGGTTCCGATCACACGTCCGGCAGAAAAGAGTGGATGGCAGGCATAAGCTTTAATTCCGAAGGATTTAACAAGATCGGTTCGAGGATCCGGCGTATTGGGGATATCTTCTGCCACAATCCGGCAAGCGTCGCGCGCTACACATCCACATATCGCTACGCCATAGTCGAGCCATTCGATCTCCTTAGCGGTCTTTTCGGGTATTCCCGCGTAGGCATTGAGATGAAGACGCTGTTTTTCCTCATCAACCAGATAGTTAAAGCAGGCATGACAATCGAGATGGGTCATCACCTCCTGACAAAGCTCGTTAATAACCTCTTGGGGTTTATCAGTGGATAGCAACCTGCTTGCAGTTTCTGACAGAATCTCGAATCTTTCTTTGCTCTTTTGAAGAACTCCCTCCATCTTTTTGCGCTCGGTGATGTCAATGCAGGTACCAACCCATTCCTGGATATTCCCATCATCTTTGAAAACAGGCACACCACGGATCAGGAAGTGCCGATAAATCCCATCATGTCTGCGTATGCGGTATTCGACCTCATAGTTGGTCTTTGTCGCAACGACATTTCTCCATAACTGAGCGACCTTTTCACGGTCATCAGGGTGAAGAGCCTTTGACCATCCCCAACCCTTAACCTCTTCTTCGCTCTGGCCAGTAAATTTCCTCCATGAAGGTATGTCTTCGACAACTTCTCCGTCAGCATTTGTAGTCCATCCCAACTGTTCAGTCATTTCGATATAGGATCGATAGCGTTTTTCACTCCTCTGCAGCGCCTCTTCGGCTTTCCGCAGATTGGTGATGTCCTGGATAGCCACGGCACATCCAGCGATCTGGCCGTTCACATCGAAAATGGGAGCGCCGCTATTCAGGACGAAGGCGTGGGAACCGTCAAACCGCTGAATCTCAAGTAACTGCTCGACGACAACTTGACCTTTCTGTACGGCCTGGGCCGAAGCCCATTCCTCCTTGGCAACGGGTTTACCTGTTTCAGGCCACCACGCCTTATAGGCTTCATAGTCGCTGACGGACAGCGCCACCGGCCGCGGGTTCCCCCATACTTGCTCGTAGGCGTTGTTAGACCGGATGTTACCTCCCTGGACATCGGTGATGGCCACACCCACTGGCAGGGCCTCCATTACCGCCTCCAGGCGGTGTTTCTCATTCTCCGCATTGGCGCGAGCTACCTCAAGTACTTCCTCGGCTCGTTTGCGCTCGGTGATGTCAAAGCCATGGGTTCGTAATCGGGCCCCTTCCATGACAGAATGAACTGTTTGTTGGTACCAGTGGTCTCGGACTCTAAGCTCACGGATATATATTTTTTTTGACTTCGTTTTAAACGTTTCGCTTATTTTCTCCAAATCCATTAGCCATGGGTGTTTAAGTCCTGCTTTTTTTAGATCAGGAAATAAGCGTTCGGCAGCGGGATTTGAATAGTGAACGTGCCCGGCCGTATCGACTTCAACAACAGGATTTGGGTTCAGTTGAGGAAAAGACGCAAGTCGAGCAATTTTCTCTTTCATCATTTTAGCAAGTCTTCCCTTCCGCTCATGAATGTCCTTTCTCAAATTCTTAGGATCCCCCTTTTGAAGAGCAGGGGATTTCTTTAAAACCGACATCTTGCCCGATCTACGAGCTCCCTTCAGCTGTTTTAAACTGAGCGTCTTTTTTACCGCCATCTTATCTCCCTTTCATTTTAAGCCAGATAGATAAATGGCCAAGGATTTTAAGCCAGAACATTTTAACTGTTTTTTCTGACTAAGATAAGCTAATGACTTTTGAAAAACATGTCTCTGTTTTCTAAAAATACTTGCCAAAATCTTTGTCGTGGGAAGCTTCTTTATCTCCATCATAGGATTCCATCAGGCTGTATTTATCATCCGGAAATAAAGAAAAGAGAGAAGATTGGGCTCCCCCCACGGTCTCCCATGTCCCCCATTGACCGGAACCAGAGGAATTCGAAGATAGGTTTGTTCGTTTCTCTTAGTTTTCTTTATTTTCTTATGCTCCATTCCTCTCTCTTTCTTCAAATTTCCTTTTTAAACCAGTTTCAAATCCTTATATTTTTTTACATGCTCGACCAGCCCACCCTCGTTTAAGATTTTTTTCATCACGGGTGGAAAAGCCGGAAAAGAAAGGGTTCTGTTTTGCGTGTCGTTAACAATTTTTCCCTCATCGAATAAGATTTCTATTTGATCTCCTTCATTCAATTGGTCGGTATCACAAATGATGGCGGGTAGACCGTTATTAAAACAATTTCGATAGAAGATTCGAGCAAAGCTCTTGGCTAAAACAGCCTGAATCCCATTCATCTTGATCACAATGGCGGCATGCTCACGGCTAGAACCGAGGCCAAGGTTATGGCCTGCCACAATAAAGTCTCCTGGTGAAACCATTTCGGAAAAGCCGGGTCTTTCATATTCCAGAATATGTTTGGAAAGTTCGGGCAGGTTTGATCTAAGATAAAAATAACGGCCGGGGATGATGTGATCTGTGCTGATCGCATCCCCAAACTTCCACACCTTACCTCTCATTCTTCCCCCCTTAGAGATATTTTCTCGGATCTGCAATCTTGCCTTCTATGGCCGTTGCTGCTGCAACGGCTGGAGACCCTAAATAAATGAACGATAACGGGCTTCCCATCCTTCCCTTGAAATTCCTGGGCTGGGTAGCCAGACAAACTTCTCCATCACCCAAAACCCCTTCATGAAGACCCACGCAGGCCCCGCATCCAGGAGGCATGGCTAAAGCTCCTGATTCAATTAAAATTTCCATGGTCCCATCTTTTAGGGCCTCTAAATTAACCTGACGGGAACCCGGAGTAACCACCATCCTGGTTTTAGGATGGATTCTCCTCCCTTTTAAGATATTGGCCGCCGTGTGAAGATCCTCGAGCCTTCCATTGCAAGAGGTTCCGAGATAGACCTGATCAACCTTCACCTCGCCAATCTCATCGATTGTTTTTATATTATCCACTTGATGGGGGCAAGCAATCAAAGGCTTAAGATCTTTAGCATTGATCCTCACCGTATGCTCATAGGCGGCTTCAGGATCTGGATGGATTCTCTTAAAATCCTGGGACCTTTTCATTCTTTCCAACCAGTTTAGGGTAATCTCATCAGATGGGAAAAGCCCCACCTTTGCTCCTGCCTCCACGGCCATGTTGGCAATGGTCATTCTTCCCGCCATTTCAAGTTTTTCAATGGTATCTCCTGTAAACTCAAGGGCTTTATAAGTTGCTCCCGCTGCACCAATTTTTCCGATCAAATACAGGATAATATCCTTTCCGTAAACACCAATGGGAAGCTGACCTTCCACCACCACCCGGATCGTCTCAGGGACTCTGAGCCAGACCTTACCCAAGGCAATGGCGACTGCCGCATCGGTTGAGCCGACCCCAGTGGCAAAGGCCCCCAGAGCGCCTCCTGTGCAGGTATGGGAATCGGCCCCGATCACCACATCTCCGGGCCGCACCTCTTTTTCGGCCACCACCTGATGAGAGATGCCGTAGCCCACATCAGAAATTTGGCTTCCTGTTCTTTCGGCAAATTCCCTTAAAAAGGTATGGTCATTGCTTAGTTCAAACTTTGGGCTGGGAGCGGCATGGTCGAGGAAAAAGATTGTTTTTTTTGGATTGGAAACCTCCCGAAAACCCATCTCCTGGATTTTTCTAACAGCCAAAGGGCCTGTGCCATCCTGGGTATAGGCGAGATCTACTCGAACAACGATGATCTCTCCTGCCCGTACTTCTTTCCCTGCATGTTCACCTAATATCTTCTCAGCCAATGTCAATCCCATAGAATCCTCTCCACTTCTTTCAGGGGGCTCGCATCTCTATTTTTATACCATAAATTTCATTTCCGTTCACCTCGAATTTAAAAATACCGATCCTCCGACGAAGCTAATTTCTGTTGATTTAAATCCTCGAATGAGATAATTTAATTTTCAGAGAGCTTGGAGATCGATTGAAGTCGAGGAGAATGGAGGGGAAAAGGTGCCGCGAAAAAAAGGCCCGGAACTTTACCGGTTCCTTAAAACACTCATCCTGATCTGGGCCATCTTTTCTTATCCAAGCATGATTCACTCTCATGTCGAGCGCCCAAAAGATCAGCAGGAGATCGGGATTGACGAAAAATTGGGCCAGTCCGTTCCATTGGAGATAGTTTTCCATGATGAAAACGGACATCGGGTCACCCTGAGGAGTTTGATCCGAACGCCAACCATTCTTGCGCCTGTTTTTTATCGTTGCCCGAATGTCTGCGGTTTTTTATTATATAATTTGGCAGAGACATTGAAGAAATTACCGGCAGATCCGGGGAAGGACTATACGGTATTGGCCATTAGTTTTGACGAAACCGAGAAACATGACCTCGCTCTTGAAAAGAAAAGGATGTACCTAAAGATGCTTGAAAAAACTTTCCCTGAAGAGGCATGGAGATTCTTAACCGGGGATCAAGAGAATATCCATCAACTGACCGGTGCGATCGGGTTTCATTTTAGAAGGCAGGGGCAGGATTTTTTGCATCCGGTATCATTGGTCATCCTCTCTCCGGATGGAAAAATCACCCGCTACCTATACGGCACAGAGTTTCTTCCATTTGACATCAAAATGGCTTTATTAGAGGCTTCGGAAGGAAGGGTTGGACCCACCCTCAGCAAAGTCCTAAAATTTTGTTTCAGTTATGATCCAAAGGGAAGAAAATACGTATTTAACACGTTAAAAATAACTGGAATCATCACCGTACTTTTTGCCTTAGCATTCATTCTGTTTCTGGTTTTGAAGGGCAAGAGACGATCCATTCCAAAGGGGTAACGAGAATGGCGACCCAGGGTGTGTTGGAAGAAACCCATCCCATAGCCAGTTTTTATGAATCTCAGGGAAAATATCGCGGAATCTTTGCATGGATCCTTTCAACGGATCACAAGAGAATCGGCTTGCTTTATTTCTTCCTGATCCTTTTTTTCTTTTCTGTGGCAGTCTTCTTTGGTTTTCTGATGCGACTGAAACTGATTACTCCGGGATTTCCATTGATGAAGCCGCAGATGTACAATGCCATTTTTACTTTGCATGGAATTATCCAGATCTTTCTGGTGGTCATTCCTGCCATCCCGGCGATCTTCGGTAATTTCTTTTTGCCGATCCAGATCGGCGCCAGGGATATGGCCTTCCCAAGGTTAAATCTGTTTTCTTGGTGGCTCTATGCGGGGGGTGCAGTCCTTGTTTTTCTTTCTCTCTTTACAGGGGAAGGGCCTGTTGATACGGGCTGGACTTTCTATGCTCCTTATAGCCTCCGGACGACGGTCAATGTCCCGCTTGCCGTATTTGGAATTTTTGTCTTGGGGATGTCCTCCGTCCTGACCGGGATCAACCTCGTCACCACCACACATCAACTTCGAGCCCCCGGGATGAGCTGGTTTCGTCTCCCTCTCTTTGTATGGGGAATTTATGCCACGGCCTGGGTCCAGATTCTTGCCACGCCTGTGATCGGAATCACGTTAGCCCTTATTATGGTTGAAAGATTTTTTGGGGTGGGTGTTTTTGACCCTGCAAAAGGCGGGGACCCATTGCTTTACCAGCACCTTTTCTGGATTTATTCCCATCCGGCGGTCTACATCATGATCCTTCCGGCCATGGGGGTGATTTCTGAAATCATTCCAGTTTTTGCCAGGAAAAATATTTTTGGGTACAAAGCCATTGCCTTTTCAAGCCTGGCGATTGCCAGTGTGGGCTCTCTGGTATGGGGTCACCATATGTTCGTCAGCGGACAGAGCGACCTTGCCAGCATAATCTTTTCATTGCTGACTTTTTTAGTTGCCGTCCCCAGTGCGATCAAGGTGTTTAACTGGGTGGCCACTTTGTACAAAGGTTCAATCGAATTAAAGCCTCCCCTGCTATTTGCGCTTTCGTTCATCTTTCTCTTTTCGGTAGGCGGCCTCACCGGGCTTATTCAGGGAGCCCTTGCCGTGAATATCCACCTTCATGATACGTACTGGATCGTTGGGCATTTTCACTACATCATTTTTGGCGGAATGGGATTTGGCTTCCTGGCAGCGGTCCACTACTGGTTTCCGAAGATGTTTGGCAGAATGTATGACCTGAAACGAAGCGTACGGGCATGGATCCTATTATTCATCGGATTTAATGTCCTTTATTTTCCCATGCTGATTCTGGGCTGGGAAGGAATGCCCCGCAGATATTATGACTACCCTCCCCAGTTTCATACGCTCCATCTCATCTCTACGATCGGATCCTGGATTCTGATTGCTGGATTAATCTGGATCTTCATCAATCTCTTTCAAGCCCTTCGAAAAGGGGAAAGAGCGGAGTCAAACCCATGGGGAGGAGCCACCCTCGAATGGCAGATCTCTTCGCCTCCACCCAAAGAAAATTTTGAAAAAATGCCTAACGTCGAAAGAGGACCTTACGAATTTAGATAAACTCCAAAAATGGCTATGGAGACCGATCGGGATTACACTGGATCAAAAATAGGGATGTGGCTTTTCCTCCTTTCAGAAATCATTCTGTTTGGAGGCCTGTTTCTTCTCTATGCCTCCTACCGCTATAAAAATCCATCGGACTTTCATCTTGCCGCATGGGAACTGGATCGGGTCCTCGGCACCCTAAACACCCTGATCCTGATCACCAGCAGTCTGCTCATGGCGATTTCCATTTTTTTCTTAAAAAATGGAAATCGAAAATTATCGGCGCTCTTCCTCTTTGGCACCCTAATTTTGGGAAGCCTATTTCTTGGAATTAAGGGGGTTGAATGGATGGCTAAGATCGACTACGGCCTCTATCCCAATTCCCCTCGCCTTTTAGAGAGGAGTAAAGGAGAGGTTCTTTTCTATGGACTTTATTATTCGATGACTGGGTTGCATGGTCTCCATGTGCTGGTGGGCCTTGGAATTCTCTTCGTCATGTTAATTTTGATGATCAAAGGGAAGATCAATGAACATCGCTTCATTACCTTAGAAAACAGCGGATTGTACTGGCATCTTGTAGATATCCTATGGATCTTCCTTTTCCCATTGTTTTACCTAATCACCTGATTTTCCTGTTCCTAAAGTAGAAACAGGGGATTGGATCCGGGGTGATCGCGTTCATCATGAAGAACAACAACGGTCAAACTTATCTTTTTGTCTGGTTCGGATTGGTGATTCTAACGGGGGTCACCGTCTCCATGGCGGGGATGGATTTGGGGTTCCTAAGCATTGCCATCGTCCTGGCCATTGCAGTCATCAAGTCCGGGTTAGTGCTGGGCTATTTCATGCACCTTCGATATGAAAGAGGGAGGCTCTTTAAACTCATGATTCCAATTGTTCTGGCAGCCCTGACTTTATTTATTGGATTGACGTTCACGGACATTGCATTTCGTTGAAGGGAATCCATTATGTTTATTTCGTGGGCGACCGGTTTATCCGGAGGAGTCGTCGATCAGGTTTTCTTTTATATTCTGGCCATCACGATTTTTCTCCTCGGTCTGATTACCTTCCTGATGGTCTATTTTGTCATCCGGTATCGAAAGGAGAGAAACCCTCGGCCGAGCGACGTCCATGAGAACATCTGGCTTGAAATCATCTGGACGGTGATTCCCACCCTCCTCGTTCTGACCATGTTTTATTATGGAATGACAGGCTTCAATTTCTTGAAAAAGGCCCCTGCAGATGCCATGAAGGTCAAGGTTGTTGCCCGGCAATGGTCTTGGCTTTTTGAATATGAAAATGGAATAAAAACCACGGAACTAATGGTCCCCGTCGGGAAACCTGTCAAATTATCACTCACTTCACAAGATGTCATCCACGGTTTTTATGCCCCTGCCTTCCGGGTGAAACAGGATGTGGTGCCGGGGATGACCAATACGTTGTGGTTTCAGCCCACAGAAGTGGGGAGCTTTGATGTCTTCTGTACGCAGTATTGCGGACTCCAACACGCAACCATGTCTACCAAGATCGTAGTCCTTCCAACCGAAGAGTTCCGTCAATGGTATCAGAAAGGGAAAGAGGAAATAGAGGCCACCAAAGGCAAACCCCGTGGGGCTCAGCTCTTTCAGGAAAAGGGATGCATAGTCTGCCACAGCATTGACGACACTCCAAGGGCGGGGCCAACCCTTAAGGGTTTATTCGGAAAGAACGTCACCGTGATGATAGAAGGAAAAGAGCAAAACCTTTTGGCGGATGAGCGTTATCTTCGAAAATCCTTATTAGAGCCCAATGCCGAAGTGGTAAAAGGCTATCCCCCCATCATGCCATTGGGAGACTTAAAGGAGGAGGAAATCAACGAGCTCATCAACTATATGAAAGAGTTAAAATAGGTTTTTTGTGTCCAATTTTGAAAGGCCAAGAAAATTGCTCAAAGAGATCAAAATATTTTTTGAACTCACCAAAGTTAAAATCTCATGCTTCGCAGCCCTTTCAACCTTTGCAGGATTTATCCTTGCCTACCGGGGATTATCAAAAAATATGATCCTGCCCGGGTTAGGCGTTTTTTTTCTTGCCTCTGGTTCTTGTGCGCTCAATCAATATCAAGAGAGACGAAATGATCAATGGATGAAAAGAACGCAGGGCCGTCCACTCCCAGCGAAGAAATTATCGCCTTCCACCGCCCTGGGGATATCATTCGGACTCCTTTTATTGGGTTCTGTCATTCTTTATGTTGGGGCCCATGGGTCAGCATTGGGATTAGGAGTCTTTGCCGTGTTCTGGTATAACGGGGTGTATACCCCCCTTAAGAGAAAGAGTGCCTTTGCCGCAATCCCGGGAGCATTGATCGGGATTATCCCTCCATTCATAGGATGGGTTTCCGGAAAAGCCTTTTTCTCACTTGACCCGCAAATCCTTGCCATTTCTTTTTTCTTTTTTATGTGGCAGGTTCCCCATTTCTGGCTACTCCTTTTAAAATCCGGAAGGGATTATGAAAAGGCTGGACTTCCTTCACTAACCAAAAGATTCACACCAGCACAGCTCCGCAGGGTTACCCTCATGTGGATCTTCGGAACAGCGGCAGCCTGTATGATGATACCGCTCTACGGCATGGTTGAATCCAATTTGATCCATGGGTCTTTATTTATCGTTGCATTTTGGCTGGTGTGGAAAACCATGAAACTTGTTGCCACCCAGCGTCATCCATTTTTTTCAGAGACCATTTTCAAGACCATAAACTTCTATGCTGTCATGGTGATGATCTTGCTCACCCTGGATCATCTCATTCCTTCATAGAAGGCCGTACCTCAGATTTTTTCTTGACAGAGGGACGGTCCATCCCATATAGATAAGCCATATGAAAAAAGGATTTGTCCTTCTCATTTTCATTGTCATTCTTCTTGTTCTTTCCATGATCGGATTTTATGGCTATCGGTTTCAGACCCAATCCCTTTTTTATTCCCTTTTTCCCATTTTGAGTTGGGTCTCCGCAGATCAACCCATTCTTTTCAATCATATCCTTCACCAGGAAGCCGTGAAGTTAAATTGTTCATTTTGCCACCGGTATGTTGAAAGATACCGTTCGGCAGGGATTCCGAGCATTGAAATCTGCAGAGCCTGTCATTCAACAAATGCCATGAGCAAGCGACCCGAAGCGTTAAAAGTTTTCGAATATGTGAAGGCAAACAGGGAGATCCCGTGGAACCGGATGTATGAGCTTCCCAACTATGTTGTTTTTCCACACTGGATTCACATCCAAAAGAAGATGGACTGTTCCGTCTGCCATGGGATGACAGGAGTGAAGGAAAGGCCGATCAAGATGGTTGACCGAAACTATATGGATTGGTGCATGCACTGTCATAAAAAAAGAGTGGCAAGTAACGATTGCTATACTTGCCACTCCAGTTAAACATTAAGTTAAAAGGGTTCAAGGAATCCAGTAAAACTTCACGAATAGACGCTTGAACCCGCGGCCCCTCGAAACCTCGAACCCTACTTCGTTAAAGGAATGAGAAAGCTTACTCGAAGAAAGTTATTAAAGATGATCGGAGCTGCTACCTTCGGGATGGCCCTTCCTGATAATCTTCTTCAGGCTCTTCCAAAGGGAGGGGAGTGGATTCCCTACGAAGAGTACTGGTCAACCGGTGTCTGTCTTCAATGTCCCAGCGGTTGCGGACTTCGAATTCGATCGGTCAACCATTGGCCGGTCAAATTGGAAGGGATCAAAGATTATCCGATGAATAAGGGCCGTCTCTGTCCAAAGGGACAGTCCGGACTTCAGGTCCTTTACGATCCAGATCGGATTCCGCATCCAATAAGAAGAAAGGGGAAGAGGGGCGAAGGTCAATGGGAAAAGATTCCCTGGGACGAGGCCATCCGCCTTGTGACTCAGCGGCTTAAAAATCTTCGCCAAGAAGGAAAACCCCACCATCTGATGTTGTTGGGAGGAAGGTATCGCGGCCACATGGCTGATCTGATCAAACGATTCATGGAAGCTTATGGATCACCCAATCATCTTGGCAATCCTGATAGAGGGGCTGAGGGGATTCTGAAAGGTCATCTCTTTAACATGGGTGTAAAAGATTTTCTAACGATCCATTGGGAAGAAACAAATTATGTCCTCTCTTTTGGAGCCAGCCTGCTCGAAGCCTCGCGGCCTTCCCTCCGCAATCTCTGGGGTTATGGATACTTCAGGAGAGGAAGGCCCGGGAGGAGAGGTAAGCTGGTTCAGATTGAGCCGAGATTCTCTGTCACCGCCTCGAAGGCGGATCAGTGGATTCCTATCCACCCCGGTACGGATGGGGTCCTGGCCTTAGGGGTTGCCCACTGGATCATTAAAGAGAAAAAATACGATCGTCAATTTATTGATCGTTACACATTTGGATTTGAGGATTGGAAAGACAGTGACGGAAAGATACATATGGGGTTTAAGACTCTTGTGCTCCGCGAATATTCTCCCGAACAAGTTGCCCCATTAACAGGAATTTCTGAAGATAGGATTATTCAAATTGCCAAAGAGTTTTCATCCCACCCACCCTCTGTGGCCATTTCTGGTAGGGGCGTGGGAATGCAAACGAATGGGACCTATGCGCAGATGGCAGTGAATTGCCTTAATGCGCTCGTCGGATCAATCGATCATCCCGGAGGGCTTCTTCTTCAAAGAAAACCTCCTTTCCAGAGATGGCCTGCTGTTCAAAAGGACGGAATTTCGGAAAAAGGTCTCTCCCAACCTCGCCTGGATGGGGCTGGAAACCTTCCGTTCCTTTTTGCCGAAGAGCTTCCTGCTGCCCTTCCGGAGAAAATTCAAGGAGGCAGTCTCTACCCAATCGATACCCTTCTTCTTTATTACACCAACCCACTCTTCAGCCTTCCCGAACCGGAGAAATTACGAAATGCCTTGGAGAAGATTCCTCTGATCGTCAGCTTCTCACCCTTTATGGATGAGACAACGGCGTTTTCGGATCTTGTGCTTCCGGATGGGACCTATTTTGAACGCTGGCAGGATGACCCGGTAAAGCCGGGGTTGGGTTTCCCGATGTTTGGATTGCGAAGTCCAACCTTAAGTAAACCTCTTTATGATACCCGTGAAACAGGGGATGTCATCATCCATATTGCCAAAAGGATAGGCGGAAATGTGGGGAGATCGTTTCCCTGGAAGGATTTCCAGGAGGCTTTAAAAGAGGCGATCAAAGGAATTTTTGCATCAAAACGGGGCTCTATTCAGGCCAACGATTTTGAAGAATTCTGGAAAACCTTGATCGATCGAGGCGGCTGGTGGAATCCTTCGTATCCCTTTGGCGAATGGCTAAAAAAATTCGATACCCCCTCAGGGAAATTCGAATTCTACTCCTTGACCCTGGAACGAGTTCTCAAGGAAGTCTCGAAAAAGAGTCAAAAAGGGTTGGAACCCATTCTTAAAGAAATGAAGATAGAGGCAAGAGGAGATAAGGTCTTTCTTCCTCATTTTGAAAAACCAAGATGGGTTGGAGAAGAGAAAGAGTTCCCCTTCCATCTCATCCACTATAAGCTGATGACCACGGCGGAGGGGAGAGGGGCCAATCAGCCTTTTCTCCAAGAAATATTCGGTTCCCATTTGAAAGAGAACTGGGATTCCTGGATTGAGATCAATCCGGAGACCGCCCAAAAAATGGGAATAAAAGACGGAGACCTTGTCTGGGTGGAGTCGAAAGCGGGAAAGGTAAAAGGGAAAGCAAGGGTCTTTCCCGGGACCCATCCAAATTGCATCCACATTCCATATGGACAGGGACATAAGGCTTATGGCCGCTGGGCAAAAGGAAGAGGGATCAATCCAAATGATCTTCTGGTAAGAGAATATGATTACTTAGGCGGTTTTGTCTCCCCCTTCGCAACAAGAGTGAAGGTGTATAAAGCATGATTTGCTATTTCGGATTTTAAACTCAAATTTAATGACAGACACGGAGGACGGACACGAACACGAAGTCACCATACCGTTGGGGGATGGTAATTGATTTGGATAAATGTACAGGCTGTCAGGCTTGTGTGGTGGCCTGCAGGCAGGAGAATAACATTTCTTTCGCAGGAGAGAAAGAAGCCAAGCTCGGGAGGGCGAAGTTATGGATGAATCTCGTCTCTGAGGTAAAGGGGATCTATCCTGACGTGGAGATGCATTTTCTTCCTGTCCCCTGTATGCAATGCGACCGGCCGCCCTGCACGATTGTCTGCCCTGTTGCAGCCACTTACAAAAATCCAGAAGGGATCGTGGCCCAGGTCTATCCTCGTTGCATTGGTGTTCGAATGTGTATCTCCAACTGTCCTTACACCGTTCGTTATTTTAACTGGTACGAACCAAGGTGGCCGGAAGAATATAAGAAGGGGTTAAACCCGGATGTCTACCCACGGAGAAAGGGCATCACAGAAAAGTGTAACTTTTGTATTCATCGAATTCGCAAGGCAAAAGAGAACGCAAAAAAGGAAAAGCGCAGGATTAAAGAAGGTGAAATCCTCCCGGCCTGTGTTGAGACCTGCCCGAGCGAGGCTCTCTATTTTGGGGATCTCAATGATCCAGAGAGCAAAGTATCGAGGCTTTCGAAAAGTCGCCGGGCCTTCAGGCTAATGGAAGAGCTGGGAACAGAACCGAAGGTCTATTATTTAAAGGAAGGGGAATGGGATGACGGATAGTGAAGCCATTGCCCAGAAATATCATCAGGTCTTATCCCCCTTAACTCACACGAGAGGGTCTTTTCTGATTATGGTGGGCCTTCTCTCTGTTATCTTTTTATGGTCCTTCTTTGC
>DCUS01000184.1:3356-12110 GCA_002327885.1 Syntrophaceae bacterium UBA2208 | reverse complement strand
TCCGCTGCGAGATCCACCCCCTCGTGAGCCACCCTCCCTCGGCGCGTTTCCAAACCCGGTGGAACCTTGATAACCAGTACCTCTGGAGGGCGCGCGCCCATAGCTTCCATATCCACTTCCCGACAAATCTCTCCCGGGATTTTCTCTTCCCAAGTTTCCATAGACACGGCCGAAATCGCGGGCTCTTTCGTTCCCTCTCACTCGGGCGCCATAGTCTTGGTTCAGACTCGGACGTTGCTGCTCAAAATTTTGGGGCCCTTGTCTCGTTCCTTCAGGTCTGACCCAACCTCTCTGGGTTCGCTGCTCCCAACCCTTCGGAGTCTTACGATAGACGTTTCCATCCCTGTCGGCAAAGACGTTGTTTTCTGTTTGTCGAGTATTGCTCCGACCCGTTTGTCTATTTGGAACATCACCTATTCTCTTCCCATCCTGATCCACTCTTGCCTCAGGCGGCCTTGCATTACGGGGCAAGTTTTCTTGTCTTGGATAAGGGTTCTGTCCCGGTCGTTGGAGATTCCGGTTTGGTATATCACGTGTATTTTTTCCTGGATTACGGACATTAGAAATTGGTCTTTTCCCGTCTACGAACCGATTCGATGCAGTTACCGGTCGACTGACATTAATGGGCCGATTGATATTATTGTGCACAAACCTGTTAAGGGGATAGTGGTAGCCTGGATAGTTGCGGTGATGTCCGATATGGTAGGGGTAATGATGGTACCAAGCATACTTGCCTATCCAGAAATATCCATATCCGTAACCATACCAGGGGTACCAGCCTGCCCAATAATAGCCATACCACCAAGGAGAGACAGCAACGCCTATTGGGAAACCCCAGTAGAACACTGAAACAAACCCTGCTCCGTATCCCCAGCCAAAGCCCCAACTACAGTAAAATGGGTCATAAATGGGGGCAAACCCCCAGGTCAATGGAGCGGGGTAGTAAACAGTTCCGAACCATCCCGGATAGTAATACCCTGTTCCATAGACGATGGTATCCCCGTAAACGTAAGATCCAAGATAGCCTGGTGTGTAGCCGACATAAACGACATCCGGAGTCGAATCGTAAATGCGGACATATTTCACGTTGTAGACCGGGCTCTCCGGTGGGATGGTATCCACTTCGGGTGGAACATAGTCAGCAACGACCCAGGGTCCTTCCGGGCTATCGGAGACAAACCATACGGCCTGGTCCACCGCATAGTACTTGTCTCTTACCTTAATCACCTGGGTTTTCGTGTTCACAGCGTATTGCATATCAGTGTTTTCAATCGGCTCAAATTTTGGGTTGCCATCGTATGTGACTGAGAGCCTGGCCTCATTTCGTTCCACGGCCGTGGTCTGAGGGATCTGAGCGTCAAGCACTGCCTCCTCGGCTTCTCTCGTCCCGGCAACGAAAGCCAGAATATGTCCTTTGGGAGACCCCGGGGGTATCTTTTTGAAGTCCTGCGGTAAATTTTCTGATTTCACGTATGACCAAGGCCCTTTTTCCAACGACCGGCTCTGGAACCAGCGACCCGATAGAAGAACGTAGTACTGTTGATTTCTTATCTCCATAAAGACTTCTCGGGGAGTGTTACTCATGTACAGAAGTTTTGTCCCCTGAAGTGGAGCGAATTTAGGTTCGCCCTCTGAAACGATTAACTCCGTAGGTTCTGTTGCCATGATGATTTGCGGAGGAAATTTCGGTTTAGGCTGGTCTGCGTCCTCATTTTCTCGAGGTTCTACGATGCGGCCAGCCAATTCAACAACAGGGCCTGGTGGGTCATTCAAGTTTTCCCAAGGACCCATAACATTCATTGTCGAGTACCAGAAGTCTCCGCCCTTTGTGTAATAAGTCTTGTTTGAAGGGTCATAGAGGATGAGAAATGGCGTGTTGATGACCCGCTCAAATGTCGAATTCTCTACTTTTCTTAGTTGCGGTTTTCCAGTGATTAGAATCAACGCCGACGGGGAGGTCTTGAAGATGATCTTTGGAGGGTCCATATTAAGTCGGTCCGCCTGGATTTTCCCCTTTTCGATCGCAGCAGTCAGAGTAAGCAATCGATCAAGGGCCATCTGGGTCGGCATCCATTTATCCGACTCCTGCCTCAGAATTTCTGTCAACTGTTTTTCCTGCTCTGCTGAAGACTGAGGGAATTTGATCCGTTCCACCTCAATATCTTTAAATTCGACCATTCGGGTACTGCGCTCTGTGAGGACACGAGCAGAGAACCAAACGACTCCGAAAACAGGCTCCTTTGCGCCTTCTTTCTGCATTGATAAGGCGGCCCGCCCTTTAATCTTATCGCCTTTGTAAGATTCAAGCTGTGGTTGATAGACGGAAATCTTGCCGTTCTGGATCGCCAACTCCTGAGGCCAATGGTCCTGTGCAAACCCCTTGCTCGGAAAAACGGCAATCAGCGAGATTATCAGAACAATGATTGGTACAATTTTTAGAAACCTCTTAAACTCTGAACTCTTTTCGCTCACCATTTTTTTACCTCCCCAACCGGTCTCAGACCGTGTCCGGATCTCACCCAGATAATTAAAAGCAATTCTTTTTTACAAACTCGAAACTTAAACTATATATAATCATTAGACGATCTTTTGGCACGTTTATTCAGTCATTTTTATGTTAGCATTATAAAGACGCAAAAGAGGGGGTGACGCGCGTTTTTCCCCTTGTTTTGGCCTCCTGAAAGGAAAATGGTCGATTGCCTGGCCCCATCCCTTTTCTACTAAGCAGGAGATAGAAGACCAACTACAAACAGGAGTCTTTTTAAAGTATCCCTGCTGGACCGAGACCTGAATGATAGCGACATCCTGATTGCCGGAAATACGCCGCTGATAGGCGCTTAACGGAATTACGACGATATCATCCTGGTCCATGCCCATGGCACTCTGGCCTTTTCCCTCCAATTGACCAATGACCTCACATGAAAGCTTTTGCAGCCGGATCTTTTCCCCAAGCCGGTGTTCTTTGTGGTTTCAAATAGTTGAGGACTTCGACAATATTGACGCGTCATTCGACAAAAGGAGGCCGCATTGTTGGACAGTATGCAAATTGAATCGTGTGAGGGGAAAAAATGAGGAAGAAAGATTTATTGAACTCCGTTAGCCTAAATCTGTGAAGGGTAAGGACAAAAAGAGTTAGTATCTGCCTCCTGCTTACTGGTTACTGATTACTGTTCACTTGCCTTTCCGCCTACGCCAAGGCTTCAACGGTACAAGCTGCCTACTTTTTTTCTGGTTCCTCTCATAGATGATCCTCAGTCCTTCCAGGGTTAAAAATTCATTGACCTCCTCAATCGTTTCCGATTCATTCGCAATGAGACCGGCCAGGCCTCCTGTCGCAATCACCTTGGGGTTTGTTCTCGCCTCTTTCTTCATTCTTTTGACGATCTCGTCCACCAATCCGACATATCCGAAAAAGATTCCCGATTGCATGCTGTGAACTGTATTCTTCCCGATGACTCGTTTCGGTTTTATGATTTCTATCCGGGGGAGTTTGGAAGTCCTCTGGAACAATGCTTCTGCTGAAATCCCAATTCCCGGCGCGATGGCTCCACCGATATATTCCCCCCTGGAGGAGACATAATCGAAAGTCGTTGCTGTCCCGAAGTCTACGACAATTAAACTCCTTTTGTGCCGCTTGTAGGCGGCCACGGCATTGACGATCCGGTCTGCTCCTACCTCTAAAGGGTTCTCGTAGGCGATGACCAATCCTGTATCGATATCTGGCCCGACGATCAAAGGTTTGACACGAAAATATTTTTCTGCCATTCCCTGTAACATATCCAAAACCGGAGGGACCACCGAGGAGATGATCAATCCTTCAAAATCACCGATATTGAGCTGATCAAATTGAAAAAGATCACGAAACATGATTCCCCATTCATCAGCCGTCTTTCCTTTCTCTGTTGCAATCCGCCAATGATCGACCAATACCTCTTCATCATAAACTCCCAGGACGGTATTCGTATTCCCCACATCGATGACGAGCAGCATATAACCCCCTTCTCCCCGGTAATTCGGGGGAAATCCAAATTTCAAAGTTCCTGCCTGCCGGCAGGCAGGCAAAGCTCAAATCTCAAAATTAAAACCTTTTGATATTTGAGCTTTGGATTTGATTTCAACTTTGACATTTGACATTTACCTTTTATATTGAATATCCCCTGCGACAATTCTTTTTCGTTTCCCATCTGCCGTCTCTAAAATCAAGGCTCCATCCGAGTCCACATCGACCGCCGTGCCAACGATCCCCTCACCCGAGGAAGTGACCCTGACCCGCCTCCCCTCGATGTGAGCCCAACCTCTCCAAGACTTCAGAATAAAGGCGCTGCCTTCTTTTAAAAAAACCGTATACCACCTTTCCAATTCAAACAAAAGAGATTGCAGAAAAGCCTTTCTCGAAATCGGCTGCCCCATTTCTATCTTCAAAGAGGTGGCGACAGTGCGAATCTCTTTTGAGAACATCTTCTCCTCCATATTGAGGTTAACACCCATCCCGAGGATGACAAAATGAATTCGGTCCATCTCCGAATGAATCTCATTGAGGAGTCCAGCTACCTTTCGATCCCGGAGGAGGATATCATTGGGCCACTTGATCAAAGGGAGGAGTCCGGAAACCTTCTGAATAGCCTCTGCCGTGGCGACGGCTGCCATCAGGGTAATGAGGGAGGCTTCATAAGGTGGGATTTTGGGCCGCAGGATTACCGAAAGGTAAAGATTTAAAAAAGGAGGAGAGAACCATTGTCTTCCCAGTCTTCCCCTTCCTTTTTCTTGGCATTCAGCGATCACCACCTCCCCTTCCTCGGCCCCATTGAGAGCCAACTGATAGGCTTTGGAGTTCGTTGAATCAAGGGTGTGAAAATGGTGGATCGTTTTCCCTACCCATTTCGTCTCCAGAATGGGTTTGACCTCTAAAGGAGTGAGAAGATCAGGGGATTGGATCAAACGGTATCCGGACCGTGTCGAAGCTTCAATTTCATAGCCCAGATTTCTGAGATGGTTGATTCTCTTCCACACAGCCGTTCGGCTTACCTTCAGGCGGCGGCTGAGCTCCTGGCCAGAGAGAAAGGCTGAAGAAGGTTCTTTGAGGAGTTGAAGAATTAAATCATCCATCATAAGAATTCTTTGTTGAAAATTGTCTTTGGGTTAAGGAAAAGAAGCCCGTTTGGTGTAATGGCTTGAGGTTTGAGGCAGAAAGATTTAACCTCCAACCTGAATTCTATAAAGCAATAAAGAAAACTGGCGTCCTACCCTTCGCCCTTACCAAAAACCTATTTTTTAACTGATTTTTTTGTCATACCGGGAAAACTGCATAGAAAAGGTTCCTCGCCCCTGAGTCAGGGACCTCAAATCCGTGGAGTACCCGAACATTCGAGTCAGGGGAGAGGTGGCTTTGATCATCGTGACCCTCCCCTTCGGGGTAATGGCCTCCACAGAACTCTTCCTTGCTTTTAAATCCCCGACCACTTCGCCCATGAACTCTTCCGGAACGATGATGTTAACCTCCATCATCGGTTCCATCAGAACAGGTTGGGCCTTGCGGCAACCTTCCCGCAACGCATTAGAGGAAGCTATCTTGAGGGCAAGCATGGATGGATGATCTTTATCAATATTGGCCTTTAGCAAAGTGACCCGGAGATCCGTCATGGGATAGCCCAAAACCACTCCTACCGTCGAAGATTCTTTAATCCCCTCCTCGATAGAGAGAAGTCCTTCGGCAGGGAGTGTTCCCTCCGCGAGTTCAGAACGAAACTCGGTCCCCTTTCCCCGTCCATTGGGCGAAATACGCAAAAAAACTTCTGCGAAGTGTTTGACCTCTTCCATCTCTTTCATGAACTTGGCCGAGGCCTCTACCTCCTTTTCGATCGTCTCTCGATAGACCACCTGAGGTCTCCCCACATTCACTTTTAGATGATATTCCGTCTGGAGGCGATTCACCAATACATCGAGATGCAATTCGCCCATCCCGGAGATAATGGTCTGACCCGTATCTTCATCCAAATGAACATGAAAGGTGGGGTCTTCCTCACTCAATTTCTCAAGAGATTCAGTAAGTTTTTCCTGATCCCGGTTTGTCCTCGGCTCTACGGCCACCGACATCACCGGCTTATAAAAATCGATGGGCTCAAGAAACATGGGATGACTTCGATCGCAGAGACTATCTCCTGTGGTCGTCTCTTTTAATCCCATGACCGCCACAATCTCTCCTGTTTTCGCCTCTTCCACCCGAGTTCGTTGGTGGGCATGCATCTGAAAGATTCTCGAGATCTTCTCTCCCCTCTTCAAACGCGGGTTGTAAACCTCTGTCCCCACTTTGAGCACCCCGGAGTAAATCCTGAGATAGACTAATTTCCTCCCTTCATCCATCATCACTTTGAAGGCCAAGGCGGTGAATGATTCTTCATCCTTAGCCATCCTGACTTCCCGCTCCCCGGTCACAGGATGGGTCCCTTCCACTGCCGGGATATCAAGTGGAGAAGGGAGATAGTCAACAATGGCATCGATGAGGGGCTGAATTCCCTGGTTCCTTAATGCAGCGCCGCAGAGAACAGGCACCGCTTTCATCGAGAGGGTGGCCTTTCTCAGAGCCGTTTTTATTTCAGATTCTGAAATCTCCTCTCCATTAAGATATTTTTCCGTCAGATATTCGTCCAACTCGGCAATCGATTCAACCAGCTTTGAACGATAAAGAGAAGCCTCCTGTTCCATCTCTTTTGGAATAGAGATCTCTTTGAAATCAACCCCCAGGCTTTGTTCATCCCAGACAATTCCTTTGGACCGGATGAGATCAATTACTCCGACAAACCGGTCCTCAACGCCGATGGGAATCTGTGTGATCAGGGGATGGGTCCCCAGCCGTTCCACCATCATCTTCACCGTTCCAAAGAAATCCGACCCGATCCGATCCATCTTATTGACGAAGGCCAATTTCGGAACCCGATATTTATCCGCCTGATGCCATACGGTTTCGGACTGGGGTTCCACCCCTTCCACCGCGCTGAAAATGGCAATGGTCCCATCTAAAACCCGGAGCGAGCGTTCCACCTCCATGGTGAAATCCACGTGGCCGGGGGTATCAATGATGTGAAAGATGCTCCCTTTCCATTCAACCGCTGTCACGGCAGAGGTAATGGTTATGCCTCTCTCCTGCTCCTGTTGCATCCAATCCATAGTGGCCGTGCCATCATCCACTTCTCCCAAGCGATAGGTCTTCTTTGTATAGAAAAGCACCCGCTCGGTAACAGTTGTCTTTCCTGCATCAATGTGAGCCATAAACCCAATATTTCTGGTCCGGGCGAGCCGTTTCTCTCCAACCATCTCTTTTGCTCAATATTCAAACAAAGATCTATCCCGGCAATATTAAAGGGATTTTTATTAAAAGTCAAATTCCTCTTGACAGATTAGGTTTTTTATGTTCTATAATGACAGATTAGAAAGGAAATATTAATGTTTTTCTCTTGCTTTTTTTACTATTTTAAAAAGGGGCACCCATAAATCCTATCCCGATTGCTGGGATGGGGAGCCGTGGGTGACCGATCAGGCCCCATGGCTTTTTCATTTTTTAAAGCCATAGGGGCGACCTTATGGTTTTTTTTATTTTTGGATTAATACCGGGAAATTAAGAAAGGAGATTCCAGACATGGCCATTTCTAAAAAAGTAAAGAATGCGTTGAACGGCGCCTCCTGGGTGAGGCGGATGTTCGAAGAAGGAGAGGAATTAAAGCGAACTTATGGTGAAGAGAATGTCTTTGACTTCTCCCTCGGGAACCCCAATCTCGAGCCTCCTGCCTCCCTGAAGCAGGCCCTCAAGGCTCTTGCGGATTGTCCGATTCCAGGGATGCATCGCTATATGCCGAACTGTGGATACAGTGATACGAGAAAAGCCATTGCCCAATTTCTTTCCGAAGAATCAGGACTTCCTTTTGAAGAAAAACATGTGGTCATGACCGTAGGAGCTGCCGGCGGCCTTAATGTGATTTTTAAGGCAATTCTGGATGAAGGAGACGAGGTGATCGTCCCCTCTCCCTACTTTATGGAATTTAAATCTTATATTGAAAATTGCGGGGGGGAAATCCATCTGGTTCAAACACACGACGACTTTTCCTTGAATTTAAAGGAGATTGAAAAGGCAATCAATCAAAGGACAAAAGCAATTCTGATCAACTCTCCGAATAACCCCACCGGTGTGGTTTACAACAAAGAATCTCTTGAAGAGTTAGGGCGGTTGCTAAAAAAGAAAAGCCAGGAGTTGAAAAGAAATCTTTATCTCATTACCGATGAAGCCTACCGGCGAATTCTCTTCGACCGGATCGAACTTCCCATTGTTTTCCAATATTACCCGCATACCATCCGGGTGACCTCTCACTCCAAGGACCTTTCCTTGCCAGGAGAGAGGATCGGTTATGTGGCCATTCATCCCGATTGCGAGGAAGCAGACGAAATGATCTCCGCCATTGTCTTTGCCAACCGCGTGCTTGGATTTGTCAACGCCCCAGCATTGATGCAGAGGTTGGTGGCTCCTCTTCAAAGAAATTCCATCAACATTAAAGAATATGAAGAGAAACGGGATCTCTTTTATAATGCCTTGACCTCTTTTGGTTATCAGGTGGTGAGGCCTCAAGGAGCTTTCTATCTTTTCCCGAAAGCTCCCATTGATGACGATGTCTCCTTTGTCAAAGAGCTTCAATCAAAACGGATCTTGACCGTTCCGGGGACGGGTTTCGGAAAACCGGGTTATTTCAGAATTGCCTATGCGGTCGG
>DCUS01000184.1:0-3311 GCA_002327885.1 Syntrophaceae bacterium UBA2208 | reverse complement strand
TTTACGATTGATGTTCCTTTATGTCCGCGGTGGCGGCCTGCCCTTCTGCGATGTTCCCCTGATCGATATCCTATTCAGACTCACCCTTGAAAATCAAATTATTATATGTAAAATTTAAGGCATCTTTTTATAAAAAAAGGGGGGAATACATGCAGGGGCTTTTCAAATCTCTTTTCAAAATAATTGGAGTTTTGTGTCTCGTTTTCCTTTTTACAGCTTGCGTCGTCGGCCGTTATTACGAAGGCCCACAAATTCCTCAAGAAAAGATTAAGGAAATTAAACCAGGGGTGACGACGAAAGAAGAAATCATCAGCTGGTTTGGACCTCCTCAAAATTATATCAGTCCGACCATTTTTAATGAGATCCTTCGCGAAATGGATGTGACAAGGGAACCCCTCACCAACTATCCTTTCGCCAACATCCTTTCTTACCAGTATAACCGGGGAAATATTCGAGCCATTGTTTTAATTCTTTTCAATTATGTCGATGCCAAGGTAAAGTCAGATCACTTGGTCATCTTTCTTGATGATAATGAAAAGGTGAAATATTATGGTTTCCATAAAGGAACTGGTGAATTATAGTAGATGTTTTGTATTCATTGCCCTGATGGTCATCCTTGTATGCGGTTGCAGTATGGGAAGGGTCTACATGGGCTCTGAGATCAAGTACGATCCCAAGGAAAAAATCAAAATAGGTTCCACCACAAAGGGTGAAATCCTTGAGACCTTCGGCCCTCCTGATAAGATTCAAAAGCAGTACGACGGAGATATCTTTGTCTATGCTTTCCTTCGCAAGAATTCTTCCAAACTGATGATTGAAGAACCCTACTTCACCAATTTTTCTATTTTCCAGTACACTCGGATTCAGCAGAAAAAGGATGGCCTCGTTATTTTATTCGATAAGAATGGGGTCGTAAAAAATTATGGCTTTAACAGGGGGACGACCGAACTCACCGCTTTCTAACCTACCTCTACCCGCAGAAAATTTTTAAAAAATCTCTTTCTTTATCCTTTCTCTTTCTAACTTACTATTGCTTATTCATGGAGCTCTTCCACGACCTCCCTCCCTTGATCAAAGGCTTTCATGTTTTCATCCAGCGTGCGAGAGGGCAGCAAATCTGTAATGACCGACTCAAATCCTTGTCGATGGATGGGCAGTACCTCCATGGCACTGAGGGCCCCTAACATGACGATATTGGAGAAGATGGGATCGCCCATCTCCAGGGCAATCTCTGTGGCATTCAGCGTCCAAACCCGTCTGCTCAGTTCTTTTATTTTGGCAATCACTTCAGAAACCTCCGGGTACGCGGCATCCCCTGAGATCACCTCCATGGGATGAATCGGCCGGGTGTTGAGGAGTGTCATCACCCCGGGATTCCCATAGTAGGCAAGTATCCTGAGCCCTTCAACGGGCTCCAGTGCCACGAGTAGATCGCATTGTCCTTCTGGAATCAGGGGCGAAAATTGGTTCCTGGATGAGATCCTTAAATGACTCATGACCGCGCCTCCTCGCTGGGAAGCCCCATAGGTTTCTCCAATGGTCATGACATATCCCTGAGAAACAAGCATTTCACCTAAAATCTGTGAGGCCAAAACATTTCCCTGGCCGCCCACCCCACCGATGATGACATTTAAAGGGTCTTTTGAGAGCAACATCTAAACCCTCTCTTTCCGGATGGCCGAAGCGGGGCAGATCTCCACACAAACTCCGCAACCCGTGCAGATCGCTCCATCGATGTGCGCCTTTCCAGCGGTCCGATCCCACATCAACCCCGGGCATTTGAAGATGCGCGTGCATAACCGGTTGCAACCGCAGGCTTCCCCCAGACAGAGATCCTGGTCGACCTCCACCCGGTAAATTCTTTTTTGACGCTTTGCACTCACTAAGGCGCATTCTCGCCTTAGAATCAAGACCTTTATCCCTTTCTCTTCTTGAAGGAGTTTCAAGAGAGCCTCAACGGTCTCCGCCACTTCAAAAGGATCAACCACTTCCACATGGGCCCCCAAGACTTCGCAGATGGCTTTGAGATCAATCACCGGAGCCTCAACACCCGTGGCAGTCTCACCGGTTCCGGGATGGGGCTGGAAACCTGTCATGGCGGTAGCACTGTTGTCGAGGATAAGAAGAAGGAAGTTTGCGCCATTGTAATAGGCATTGGCCAGAGCTGGCATGGCCGCGTGGTAAAAGGTTGAATCACCACAGACGGCGATCACTGGCTGCTCCAGCCCAAAGTGACGGAGTTGTCCGAATCCGCAGGCGAGCCCAGTGCCTGAACCCATGGCATGCAAGGTCTTCATCTGCCCGAAACCGGAGGGGCCCATCCCCAAGGAATAGCAGCCGATGTCGCCAAGAACAATACCGTCTCTGCCATCTAAGGCTAAAGCCACTTTGATCGCCCAATAAGTGGCTCGGTGCGGACAACCTGCACAGAAACCGAGTGCCCTGTCAGGAACGAGACCAGAGGCGGCCTCATGGGCACGCAAGGCGTATTCAACAGGCCGCGGTTCATAAGAAATGTTAATGAGATTCTGAATGGCGTGGGTGACAATTTCAGGATTGAGTTCACCGACATCCGGAACATGCCTGGTTATTTTTCCAGAAAAAGCCTTGAGACCCAATTCAAGACAGTTCTGAGCATAAATCTCCTTAATGTTATTCTCTAAAAATGGGTCCACCTCTTCAATAAAAAGAATCCGGTCTGTTAGCTTGAGGTATTTGATAACCAGGTTCTCAGGAAGAGGCCATGTCGTCCCCAGCTTAAGAATTCCTACTCTGTCCCGAACATTTAGGTTGGTCACTGCTTCCAAAGAGTACATCCATCCGCTTCCGCTCGTGAATACCATGAGCTCTGGCTTTTCAGGGCCTTGGTAGGAATTGAAAGGCGATTCTTCCGCTATCTGTTTGGCCCTGTGAAATCTTTCGTGGAGGATCTTATGATGAGGCATTGCAGGAAAAGCAGTGAGCGGCCGGGAGCGATCAAACCATGGCTTGGGACTTGATTGCGGAAGTTCATCGAGACGCACGTTTCCTCTCGCATGGGAGACTCGAGTCACACTTCGGATCAGAACAGGGAGCCCAAGTTGTTCGGAGATTTGGAAAGCGAATTTTGTCATTTCTTTTGCTTCCTCGAAATTGGCCGGTTCCAGGAGAGGTAAGTCGCTCAGTCTGGCAAAGATACGGGAATCTTCCTCATTGCTCGAAGAGACTCCTGCCGGATCATCGGCAACGACCAGGACAAGGCCTCCCCGGCACCCTGTAAGATTGAGGTTAAGAAGGAAGTCAGAAGCCACGTTGAGCCCGTTTTGCTTCAT
>DCUS01000191.1:4074-6172 GCA_002327885.1 Syntrophaceae bacterium UBA2208 | reverse complement strand
GGATCTTTCTTTCCCATGAAGTGATCATGCTGGTTGATGTCCCTGTTCACAAGACGGCAAAAGAACTGGGTGTCACCCGTAGTTCGATTTATACCAAGTACACCGGACTTTCGCCTCCTTGATTCACCCATATAATCTCGGCGAATTCCTTTGCGACGCTATAATTGCTTTTGGTCCTTATATCGGAGTTCCAGATCCTCAATAAATGCGTTGACTTTTCTGATCTTCTTGATAAACTTCATCTAAACCTTTTCCGTTTGCTGGTCTTATTATTTTTTAACCTTCCTTTGTGACAAGGGTCCATTTCAGTCAGTGCTTCAGAAATTAAGGAGTGTTGTTGTGTTGCTTTTTCCTGTTCGTTCAAAATAAATCGTGTGCCGAAACAATCGTGATGATATTCAAGATTCGTGTGATTTAAATTGAGTCGATGCGATGAAAAGGTTCGAACCATACAGAATGTTATCCAAAGAGACAAAACGGCGCATTGTGTTGAGATATGCGCTCTTTCAGATACCCGATATAGCGATCTTTGTCTTGATTCTGTTTGCGCTTCATCAGTGGGTAGATCTTTCTTTATGGATGTACATGGGGCTCGTCAGCCTCTGGATGGCGAAATATGTATTAGTGTTCACCTTTGTCTGGCCTGCCTACGACCAGCCTCAGCCAGGAGACATAAAATCCCTGATCGGGACCGAAGGCATCGCAGAGGAGCGCCTCGATCCTTCGGGATATATTCGAGTACACGGCGAACTTTGGCGAGCCGAGGTGATTGGAAAGACGATTCCGATTGAAAAAGGACAGACGGTGCTGATTGAGAGGGCTTGCGGGCTCACCCTCTTCGTGAAACCAGTTTAAAAGAAATGACAATAAATGAGGTGTGCTTCAGATGAAAGATCATTTAAGGAAGTTGTCCTGAACAATACTTGCGCTGGCGGCGAGTTTTCATCATTCGACGTGAATGGATGATAATAATGCCTTCAAACTTTTCATTGACGGCTGGAATGATTCTTCTGGCAATTCTTCAAGCCCCTCCTCCGCTTTTCGCAGATAGCGGTGTTTTTTATCTCTTTCAATATCATCTGTGAAATCAATGCCTCTTGGCAAGGCCGGATGAGTAATTGCGAGCCGAGCAGCAAGATAATACCTGCCATCTTTCGTTAGCCCCTGAAAATTCAAGGTGAGTTCTTCATTATTGACCGGNNAAGTTTTTTTCTGCTTCGCAGGGGCCATTTCTTTTTTAAAGGCTTCAAATTCTTCCCCCAGACCCCATTTCCCGATCAGCCATTTCATTCGAGTTTCTACATCCATTCTTTTGAATAGGTTGGCTTCAGAATCGGAGAGACCCTGAAAAATCTGTTTAATTCCGAGGTCGTCCGAAGCAAATGCGCGGGCCACTTCGTAAACAATCAGTCCCATGTTTGCTTTGGGAAGATTTGGAAAAGATTTCTGGATCAGAAAAATTCGGAGGGCGAAACCTTCTTTAAGTCCCCCCCGTTGTTGAGGGATTGAGGGATCAGGAGAATCTCCCGTTTCACCTTTTTCTCCCTGGACCAAATTTATGATTGTTTCGGAGAAGGGAATGGTGAGGTTGTAGGATAATACACCTTGAGGAATTTCGTAAAACAAGAGAAGATTTTTTAAAAGAATTGTGCCCAACGGTGAGCTGTAAATTCTGTTCAGAAACTCTAATAAGCATGATCCTAATTCATTCGAGAAGACATGAGAGTGATCAATCATTTGAACAATCATATTCTGTTTTCTCAGATCATCCCTTGCTCTTTCTTCCTCCTCAAGCTGTTTGCTGGTACGCAAACAATCGCGGATCTCTTCGCAGTTTCGACACTCGGGTTTCGACAAGGTCATGGTTTGGGTTTTATCAACGTTGACTTCCCTGATCGATCCGAAGCAATCTTTTTTGCCCATCCGATTCCTCTCCCCCTTGGGTCAAAGTCCAAACTTTCTGTTATTCAAAGACCAAAACATATCAAGCTTGTCAAGAAAAATTTCTAATATTAATTGTTTTGTTAACCTTTAGGAGAAATTTCGTCAAGGGCATTCAATAATTTCGGGAAACTCAGGGAAAGGGTCATAAGAGGTT
>DCUS01000191.1:0-4065 GCA_002327885.1 Syntrophaceae bacterium UBA2208 | reverse complement strand
CAGAACGTTTGAGCGCCATGATCCGGAACGAATTTTGAGGAATGAGCGGAGTGAGAGATCGGGGAAGATTGAACAAGAATAAGAGGAGTTTAAGAGGGAGGTCCATTTATCATCCTTTGGTTCCGGCCGTGGAACACGCGTCCCGTGTCCTTCTCTTTTTAGGGGAAAGTCCTCATTTTAAAATGAGGCTGACTGATATTTGTAAGGAGGTTGGAATCCATAAAAGCAGAGGGCATTCCATTCTAAACACGCTAAAGCAATTTAAATTTATAGAAAAAGATCCTGAGGCCAAGACCTACTCGTTAGGACCTGCTTTGATTTTCCTCTCACGGCACGTCTTGGATAACCTTCATTATCCGGAGATCATCGCCCCTTTTCTCGAGGATCTTGCTAAGGGGACGAACGGAACGGCCCTTTTCGGTTTAATTGATGGGGAGCATCTCCTGGTGGTCGGGAAGCGCGAAGGGAATCAAAATATTGGGTTTTCGATTCGTCTGGGTCACCGATTCCATATGACTCTGGGAGCTCACGGAAAAGCGATCGTGGCATTTATGCCTGAAGCGGACAGAGAAAAAATATTGGCCAAGAAAAGAGTCTACTTCCATGGGTTGGATATATCACGACTGAATATGAAGCGTTTGAGAGATGAACTGACGAAGTGCAGACAACGGGGATTTGCGCAGGATATTGGCGAAATTACTCCTGGAGTTAATTTCGTGAGTGCACCGGTATTCGGGGTGCAAGAAAAAATCATTGGATGTATCATCCTCATCGGGACCTTTACGGAGAGTTTGATTGATCGATACGGTCCTAAAACGGCTGATGTCGCAAGGCAGGTGTCTTACAAGCTGGGCGCTGATGTCAGATCGCTATACAATATTCGGAACCGAAAAACATATCCTGTGGAGTTTAATTGATGAAATATTGGAACCCTTATTTAGAGACTTTATCAAGAGAAGGATACGATGAGATTGAACTTTCCTATTTTCGAAACATGCTTTCCTTTGCAAAGGAGCATTCCGTCCTCTATCGAGAAAAGCTAAAAGGGATGGAAGGGAGAGATATTCAATCGTTGGCGGATCTCAGGAAGATCCCCTTTACGGAAAAAGAGGAGTTAAGAAGATACCAGGAGATGGACCCTTTCCCTTACGGAGGAACCCTCGGGAGCAATATCGAGAAGGTGACCACCTTCAGGCAAACCAGCGGCACAACGGGAAGGCCCGTTTACGTCCCCGAGACCTATGAAAGCTGGCAATGGAGGATAGAGGCATGGTGCCATATCCTCTATATGGCAGGGTTCAGACCGCACCACCGAATCTTTCTCCCCTTTGTCTATAATGTCTATGTCGCCTTCTGGGAGGGCCATTATGCTGCCGAAAAGCTTGGATGTGAACTCGTCCCCGGGGGAGGCCTCGATACAAAGGGAAGGATCCGCAAAATCCTCGAGATCAAGGCCAATGCGATGATGAATACGCCCACCTACGGGCTTCACATCGCTGAAGAGGCCAAAGCCATAGGCATCGATCCTGCTTCTCTCGGAATCGAAAGAATGCTCTGCGCTGGAGAGCCGATGCCGTCCGCAACGCGAAAGAGACTGGAAGAACTCTATCACTGTCATGTTTTCGATCATATCGGCGGGACAGAACCGTGCGCATGGGCGGGCATGTGCGAGGCGAAAGAGAGCTTGCATCTCATTGAACCCTTTTTTCTGGTTGAGATCCTTGATCGGGAAACGCTTCAAAAAGAGGTTGAAGAAGGGGAGGTTGGAGTGGCTGTGGTGACCCCTCTGGGTCGCAAATCCTTTCCCCTGATTCGTTTCAACACAAAGGATCTGGTGGTCAAAGGAAAAGAAATCTGCTCTTGTGGCAGAACCACGAAAAAGATCAAAGAGGTGGTGGGGAGAATGGATGATCTGAGAAAAATCAGAGGAGTCCTCTTCTCGCCTAAAACAGTGGAGGAAGTGATCAGAAAAGGATTTCCTGAGATCGTCGAATATGAGATTGTTGTTGAGAGAAAAGGGATTATGGATGAAGTGATCCTCAGGACGGAGTTTCCTCCGAATTTTGGAACCAAGGAGGCGGACCCAATCAAGGCTCGACTCCGCGAAGATCTGAAAGTGAAAACGAATCTGAGCTTTCTTGTGCAGATTGAGCCTCCAGGTTCGCTCCCGAGATATATGCTCAAGGCAAAACGTTTTAGAGATATGAGGGAAGGCGGAAAAAATGAATGAGCGGATAAGAAGAGAGATCGAGAACCTTGAGGAGAGTGCCACACGGTTGAGGACCCTCGCACAGGATAATCCTGCAATCCTTAAGAACACCGAAATTATATTGACCTTTGTCGCCATTCTTAAATTTATCACCCCTGACAAAGGTAAGGAGGAAAACTAATGGAAGAGGTTAAAAAAATTCGAACCGCCTGCCGAAGTTGCCATGGAGGGTGCGGTGTCATTGCCCACGTCAAAAATGAGAAGGTGATCAAAGTGGAGGGAGATCCGAATTCCCCGATTAGCCATGGGACCTTGTGCAGCAAGGGACTGGCCATCACGCAATTAGCGTACCATCCTGATCGGATTCTCTATCCCATGAAGAGAGCGGGTGCCAGAGGGGAAGGTAAATGGCAGAGGATACCCTGGGACGAGGCGTTGAATACCATTGCCGAAAGGTTCAAAAAGGTGATCGCTGAATACGGGCCTGAATCAATCGTTGTCGGCCAGGGGACGGGCAGGGATTATGAGAGTCATCTTTACCGTTTTGCGAATCTCCTCGGAACTCCCAATGTTCTTACCGCCGGGCATATGTGTTATGTCTCGAGGGTTGGGTCAACCCTGATCACCTGCGGCACTCTTCCCATCGCCGATTATGAAGGCGGCCCTAAGTGTATCGTTATGTGGGCCTGCAATCCACAGTGGACCAATCCGGATGAATATAAGGGAGAAAATTTCTGGAGGGCCTATAAAAGAGGAGCTAAACTGATCTGCATCGACCCCCGGAGGGGATTTATTGCGAATAAAGCAGACCTCTGGCTTCAAATTCGTCCGGGCACAGACGCCGCCCTTTCTTTAGGATTTCACCATGTCATCATCGAGGAAGAACTCTACGACAAGGAGTTTGTGGACAATTACATCAACGGTTGGGATGCCTTTAAAGAAAGAGTGATGAAGGACTATCCCCTGGAGAAGGTGCAGGAAATTACCTGGATTGACAAGGACCTTATCCGGAAAGCCGCGAGAATGTATGCGACCGCCAAGCCGGCTTGCATCCACTGGGGCGTCCCTACGGAACAGACCAATAACTGTGTCAACTACACACGCGCAACGACTGGATTGATGGCGATCACAGGAAATCTGGATGCTCCCGGAGGGAATGCCCTTTTTGTGAACCCGCCCACGCGGACGGTGGCTGAATTTTCACGCCACAGGGACCTCTCTCTGGAGCAGCAAAAAAAGAGGCTGGGCGGAGATCAGTTCAAACTCGGCGCCAGGGTGGCCCTGATCAATCCCAAAAAAGCATGGGATGCAATTGTCACCGGTCAGCCTTATCCCCTGAAGGCAGGGATTCTGTGCGGTAGCAACCCGGTGGTGACAAGAGCCAATGCGAAAGAAGCCTACGAGGCGATGAAGAAAATCGAATTTTTGGCTGTCATCGATTTTTTCCTGACCCCGACGGCAGAGCTGGCCGATATTTTCCTGCCTTCGGGCACCTGGCTCGAGCAAAACCATGTTGCGGATAACTGGAAACGGCATGGTTATGTGCTGGCAAGGCAGAAGTGTGTCGAGATCGGTGAATGCTGGCAGGACCACAAGATCTTTTTGGAATTGGGTAAGCGAATGGGCCAGGAATGGCCGAACACAGTTGAGGAGGCGCTGGATTANNCTGCTCGAACCTTCGGGATTGACCTGGGAGCAATTCAAGGAGAGAGGATATCTGCGAGGCGAAATGGTTTATTATAAATACAAGCAAAGAGGTTTTTCCACCCCGACCAAGAAGGTCGAACTCTATTCGACCATTCTGGAGAAATGGGGATATGATCCCCTTCCTAAATATGTTGAAGTTCCCGAAAGCC
>DCUS01000197.1:13023-19170 GCA_002327885.1 Syntrophaceae bacterium UBA2208 | reverse complement strand
ATGAGATGGATTTTTTCACGAGTGTACTCTGGGAGGAGCATCGGATCAAGCTCATTTACAGATGAATTTTCTTTAACCCGTCTTTATGCCATTCCGCCTTCTCATAAGGTGTGATTGCAACCGTCTGATCCTTTGATTTCTCCACACGGAAATATTTATAAACGATTTGGGAGGTTTTAACAAGAAACACGAGAACGCCCCTTTTATATTCTTTGAAAAATGATGAGAGTTGGGCTATATTAAAACCATTGTTTGCAGGGGAGCAAGGTGTTCTGTGAAAGACGAAATTATTTTAGAAATTAGAAATCTTAAGACCTATTTTTACACCTACGAAGGAATTGCAAAGGCGGTGGATGGTGTCAGTTACAACCTGGCCAAAGGCGAGCCCTTAGGTGTGGTGGGTGAATCGGGTTGCGGAAAGAGCGTTACGGCTCTTTCTATTCTTCGTCTCATCCCGGTTCCTCCTGGAAAGATTGTGGGAGGGGAGATCCGGTTTAAAGGGAAAAATCTTCTGGAGTTCACAGAAGATGAGATGAGGAAAATCAGGGGGAATCGTATTTCGATGATTTTTCAGGAACCCATGACTTCCCTCAATCCGGTTTTTTCGGTAGGGAATC
The DNA here is from genome assembly GCA_002327885.1 of Syntrophaceae bacterium UBA2208. GTDB lineage: Bacteria > Desulfobacterota > BSN033 > BSN033 > UBA1163 > UBA1163. The sequence continues at coordinate 18,553 of DCUS01000197.1, read as the reverse complement.
AGATTCAGGAGCCCTTCCAATTGCATCAGGGATTGTCCAGAAAAGAAGCCCTCGAGAAGACCATTGAGATGCTCAGACTGGTCAATATTCCTTCTCCTGAGAAAGCGGTGGAGCGATATCCCCATGAGCTGAGCGGCGGGATGAGACAGAGGGTGATGATTGCTATGGCCCTCGCCTGTAATCCTGAAATTTTGATTGCCGATGAACCCACTACGGCTTTGGATGTGACCATCCAGGCCCAGATTCTTGACTTGATGAACAAATTAAAAGAGGAACTGGGAATGGCCATCATCCTCATCACCCACAACTTAGGGGTGGTTGCAGAGACAGCGAAACGGGTCATCGTCATGTATGCGGGGAAGATTGTGGAGGAAGCGGAGACAAAAGTCCTTTTTGAAAACCCCAAACATCCTTACACCATGGGCCTGCTCAAATCCATCCCCATTTTAGGGGATAAGATTCGTCGGGGGAAGGTTCGTTTGAATGAGATACCAGGGGTCGTTCCCAATCTTTATGAACTGCCTTCCGGTTGTAAATTTTCTACGCGATGCCCATCGGTGATGGACATCTGTCAAGAAAAGGAGCCTGATCTCAGAGAAATCGAGAAAGGTCATTTTAGCTCTTGCTGGCTAACGAATCAGTAAACCCCATTAGAAAGGGGAGGGCTTTGACCCCGTTCTCCTTGCCTGTCTTGCCCACCGGCAGGAAGGCGGTAGGCAGGAATAAGGAACCGAGGTTTTCTAACGGGGTAAACTTAACACTGAACACTCAACACTCAACACTGAATATGGCTGAGCCTTTACTTGAAGTAAAGAATCTTAAAAAATACTTTCCAATCAGGGGAGGAATCCTTTCCAAGCCCATTGGCTATGTTTATGCGGTGGACGGAGTGAGCTTCTTTTTGAATAAAGGGGAGAGCCTGGGTTTGGTGGGTGAGAGCGGATGCGGTAAATCGACCACTGCCCGGGTCATTTTGAGGTTGATCGAACCCACCGAAGGGGAAATCCTCTTTGAGGGAAAGGATATTTGCAGATTGGATCGCAAGGGAATGCGTGCCGTCCGCAGAAACATGCAAATTGTTTTTCAGGACCCTTATGCTTCACTCGATCCTCGAAGAACGGTCGAGCAGATTATTGGAGAGCCTTTGGATGTTTTCCGTATCTCGACAAAAAAAGAGAGAAAAGAACGAGTTGCCTATCTTCTCCAGAAAGTGGGTCTCAGTCCTGACCATGCCAGACGATACCCCCATGAGTTCAGCGGGGGTCAGAGGCAGAGGATTGGAATCGCACGGGCTCTCGCCCTTAATCCAAAGCTCATCATCGGTGACGAACCTGTTTCTGCTCTCGATGTCTCTATCCAGGCGCAGGTGATTAACCTTTTAGAGGATCTTCAGAAGGAATTCAACCTCTCTTATATCATCATCGCCCACGATTTAGCGGTGGTGGAACATGTTTGTGACCGGATTGCCGTGATGTATTTGGGAAGAATTGTGGAATTGGCAAAAGACAAAGAGCTCTATACCGCGCCGGTCCATCCTTATACCGTGGCCCTTCTCTCTGCCATTCCTATTCCCGATCCTAAAATCACCAGGAAGAGGATTATATTGGAAGGGGATGTTCCAAGCCCGATGCGACCTCCTGCCGGGTGCCATTTTCACACCCGTTGCTCTCGAAAGAAGGATGTATGTCAGAGTGCCATTCCCAAATTGACGGAAATTAAAGAAGGTCATTTTGTCGCCTGCCATTTTTCTTAAATGGGGGGTTTGGATTGCTGAATCCGGAATAAATCGTTCTGAATTCACCTCCCCTCCATCATAACACTGTGGTGGGGGGGGAGAAGGGCTGGGGGCTTGGCCTTATGATCATTTGAATATTTTTTAGAATTGATTCGTCTAAAGAATAAAATATGTCTTATAATATGTTTATGGGCGATTGATGAAATTCAAACCTGCTTCTCTACCCTTTGTTAGGGGTAAATTGGAAGCAGGAAATCCGATCAAAGGAGCTAAAGATGAAGAAATCAGCTNNCTTACATGGACAAGGTGCAGGTCACCTGGACAGCATCTCCGGAGGCGACTTCCTATACCATATACCGCGCTACTCTACGGTGGGGGGCCAAAACAGCCTTAGGGACAACCTCCAATACAACTTATGATGACACAACCGCCCTGGCTGGAAAGATTTATTATTACTATATCAAAGCAACCAATGCTTCTGGGACGAGCGATTTCAGCGGCTACGATACAGGCTATCTTTCAGATGGAAAACCTTCTGCGCCGACCAATGTGCAGGCCAGTGATGGGACTTACATGGACAAGGTGCAGGTCACCTGGACAGCATCTTCGGGGGCGACATCCTATACGGTATATCGAGGGTCTTACTCTTACACTTTCTTTGCGTCTCCTTTGGGTTCGACATCGGAGACTTTCTATGATGATGTCACGGCTACTCCGAACAAAATCTACTATTATTGGGTGAAGGCTTCGAATACTTATGGAACCAGCGGATTCAGTGCCTCCGATACAGGGTCTCGTTCAGAGGGGACCCCTCCACCAGACGGAACTCCTCCACCCCCAACGAATGTACAGGCCAGTGATGGGACTTACATGGACAAGGTGCAGATCACCTGGACAGCATCTTCGGGGGCGACTTCCTATACCATATACCGCGCTAATCAACGGTGGGGGACCAAAACAGCCTTAGGGACAACCTCCAATACAACTTATGATGACACAACCGCCCTGGCCGGAGCGATTTATTATTACTATATCAAAGCAACCAATGATTATGGGACGAGCGATTTCAGCGGCTACGATACAGGGTGGTGGAGGGGCCCGATAGGCAAAGGGAGTCCTCAATTCAGGGCAATTGGAGGGGTATCCATGGGGGCATATGGAGCTATGAATATTGGTTTGGGTCGCCCAGACTTTTTTAATACGATCGCCTCCCTCGGGGGCCCTCTCGATATGTCTTATCTTCTTAAATTTATAGAAGTCGATATGCTTGGAAATTACGACAACCCGGATGCCTATCCCAGTCGGCATACCCTTGTTGATATGCTCCAGAACCTTACAATCAGTTTTGGAAACCCTGCCTATTACAATCCTCTTTCAAGCTATTATCCTCCTGGAATTACTGCTGAGAATGCAAGAATACCCACAACCCTTTACGGTTTTATAGATGATCTTAATCCAACTGGAAGTCTGCCGGTCATCACCTATGAGGACGATGATCCCGGCGATTGGGTGGAGGTTTTGTTAGCTCTCGATACCAACGGAGACGTAAAGAGGAATTTCGGAGAACCCGTCTTGAGACAATTTCAAGAGCCCTTTATAGATGCCAATGGGAATGGGATGTTTGATCCGGGAGAATCCTATTCAGATACGGGTCTGGATGGTGTTTCAGGGACAGGAGACGAAGGGGAGGGGGATGGGGTGTTTACTTACAATCCCAATCATGACCATTACCTGGCAGAAGATCCGTTAATCCGTGCGGAAACCCTCCCGTTGACAGACCTTCAGCCGCTCAATCTTTATATTGACGCAGGCACAGAAGATGAATTTGAGTTTAACATCCATGCTGAAAATTTTGTTCAGAATTTACTCAGCCGGAGCCTCCCTGTCAGGATTGAAAACGATTTTCCCGTGGACTTTCCATTGATTTCACACTTCGATGAAAAAAGGGTTTACGTCAGATACCCGGGTGGGCATGTTGGTTTTGAAGAGGAGAACATCGGGCTGAGTTTCGAGCAGGCAAAAGAGGGAATTGAAGGGGCGATTGTGGTGGCGAACCGTTTTACCACTCTCTTCAATTTTGTCTCGGACCATTTTATTGATGGAGACTACGGGACTGATCCCTACGAACTTTACAGGTATCCGAGCGAGATAGGAGTTACCTACTTTAATAGTCCTTCATTAAATAGAAAAATGAAGTTTGGGATCTACCTTCCTCCCGGGTATTCGAGAAGCAGTACGAATTATTACCCTGTTCTCTACCTTCTCTTGGGCTACAATATGTCCGTTGAAGGGATGGCCAATTCCTGGGTCAAAGCAGCTCTGGATACTTTTATCTTAACCGGTGAGATGCAGAAGATGATTATTGTGATCCCGGATGGGTTAAATTATAAGAGTGGGAGTGGGCACTTTTTCGTTAATCAGATCGACCAGGAGCGGGGAGACAAGTTCAAGGACTATTTTTTCGATCTGGTTACTTATATCGATCTCTTATATAAAACAAAATAGAATTTGGCTCATCTGGGTATTGACTGGGTCCCTTCCCCTTATTTAATTAACGCCCCCTCCTTGCCCCTCCCTCTTAGATTAAGGGGGGAAGGGGGAGTGATAAGGAAAGAATAGTGGGGGACTAATTCGTTTTAGATCCGTAATCGCACCATTTTCGAATAGAGCAGGCCTCACAGAGAGGCTTTCTGGCTATGCACGTTCTCCGACCATGCCAGACAAGAAGATTTGAAAAATAGGTCCACTTCCCTTTGGGAACGATTTCCATCAAATCAAACTCAATCTTTGTCGGATCGTCATTTTTTGTCAGACCTATTCTACGGCTGACTCTGTGAACATGGGTATCGACCACAATGCCGGGAATTCCGAAGGCATTTCCTAAGATAACATTTGCTGTTTTCCTCCCCACTCCTGGAAGACTCACCAGTTCCTCCAGAGTGTTGGGGACTTCTCCGCCAAAACGCTTTATCACTTCCTGACAACATTTTTGAACGGCTTTGGCTTTGTTTCTATAAAATCCGGTGGGGCGGATCTCCCCCTCCAACTTTTCCAGGTCTGATTCGGCATAATCTTTTGCCGAACGATACTTTTTAAATAGATCCACTGTGACCTGATTGACTTTCACATCCGTGCACTGGGCAGAGAGAATTGTGGCGATCAGAAGTTCGAGCGGAGTGTAGAATTTTAAAGCGATCCTTGTGTCGGGAATCTCTTTGGATAGAATTTTGATAATTTCTTTTACTCTTTTTTTTAATGCCTCTTGTTTTTTCATCTTCACCTCCCATCAACTATGAACCGTGATCCATAAACGATGATCCATGAATAATTAAATCGTCTGATTTACAGTCAGGATTAAGTCTCCCTCAACCCCTCCCTCTCCCCTCTGCCTGCCGGCAGGTAGGGCGGTAACCTTCATGGTCCCCCATTCTATCGAGACAGGACAAGTTTAACATAAGAGAGACAAAAATTGTCATCATTCTTCTTAAAGTTTAAGTGGGGTTTAAATAACTTTCTTTTAAATATCAAAGGATTAAAAATATTATCGGATTTGGTATAGAAAATGCTATCAATTTGTGTAAACTCCAATAGAAAGGGTGAAAAGCCATGCTAAGTATTTATGAAGACACCGTCCTTACGACTCAGGAAGCTTGTCTCTACCTTCGTATCTCAAGACCTACTTATTTGAAATACCTTTATATCGGAAGGATTAAAGGAACGAAGGCGGGGAAAGGGTGGAAGGTTCTCAAATCAGAACTGGACCGATTTCTAAAAGGGGGGGAGTGGACATCCCCA
>DCUS01000197.1:0-12936 GCA_002327885.1 Syntrophaceae bacterium UBA2208 | reverse complement strand
TCGGAGAACACCGGCTCTACTACCAGGGGAAAATCGTCTACGAAAATCAAGATATCAAAGAAAGTTTAGCTTTCGTTTTTTTCAAAGATGGGGTCCGGGAACTCCAATTTTCAAAAGGTTTGGAGTTTGAGGAGATATTGGATTTCCTCCATGTGGTGAGGAAAAGTGACTTCCTCAACCGCATGGAGGATGATCTCGTCACCCTCCTCTGGGAAAAAGATTTTTCTCACATCACCTTCACCACGGTGGATGATTTTTTAGAGGGAAGCGGCATCTTTGTCCCTGCCACCCACGCAGATTTGATAAAAAGATCGGAGTACAAAGGCTCCTGGGAAGAGCGGACCCAAGAAAAGTCAGATGAAGAACAGCTTCAAAGACCTCCTGCTACAGAACCAGAAGGAATAGAGCAGGCGATCAACCCTGCTCCAGGTCAATCCTTAGTTCAGGCTTGTCAGCTCAGTCTCGAAGAGAAGGAAGTGATCCAACGGGAAGCCCAGCAGGAGCAACAGCCCGAATATATCTTTCTCTTAATTGATAACCTGATCGAAATCCTCCTTCATCTCGGCGAGGATGCGGATGCCTATGAGAATATGATTTCCTTCTTCGATCGAGTCATCGAATACCTTCTCGAACAGAAAGAGGTGGAGAAGGCCGTGGCACTGTTGAAGAGCCTCGGTGAAACCATGGAATCCATGGTTCTGAAGGACAAACAGATCTTTGCCATCCGGCGTATTCTCGAGAAGTCTTCCAGCCCCCACCACATTGAACTTTTAGGAAAGGTGATGAAAGGAAACGGCGAAGTTTCCTCCGAGCCAATTCAACAGTATCTTCAATCCCTCACCCAACAGGCTGTCGAACCCCTCTGCCATTTAGTGGGGGAATTGGAATCCGGTAAATGGAGAAGAACGATCTGCGACCAGTTGGTCGAAATTTCTCGAGGAGAGATTGAAACGCTCAGCAAATTTTTAACGGACCCTAATTCCCTCCTGGTCTGCCACATTCTTTATATCCTTGAAAAGATCGGGAACCCTTCTGCGATTAAATATTTAGGTCATTTACCCGCCCATAGAAATTTGAAGGTGAGGGAGGAGACCCTTCAGGTCCTCAATAAATTTGGGGAAAAGGGGAGGGACATGATTCAAAAATTTTTGACGGATTCTGTGTCCGGGATCAGAGCCAAATCCGCACTCCTTCTGGCGAAAAACGCCAAAGCGGAAGCGGTGAAGCCGCTCACAGAGACCATCCTGTCTGAAGATTTTTATAAAAGGAATTATGAGGAAAAGGCTTCTTTCTTCAGGGCCCTGGGTGAGACAGGATCAAAAGAGGTGATCCCGATATTGAAGAAGATTGCCAAAAAAAGAAGATGGTTCCAAAAGGCAAAATGGAATGAGATGCGGCAGTGCGCCAGGAATACTTTAAGGATGATGGGAGCGTAGGAAAGAAAGCTCACATCTCGAAGCTGAAAGGAGAATGTTCGTAAAGGAGATAAGATGGACGCAGTGCAGCCCGCGACCCCGCCCGAAAGGGCGGGTAACAATACGCCCGACGTGAAAGACCCGGATCTGTCAAAATTGGGGAACAACCTCGTCACCAAATTTCATGTGTTGATGAGGATTTCTCAAATATACGATTCCAAAAATGTAGCCATCCAGCAATTCGTTCAGGAATCCCTCGAAACCATTAATACACTGATCAAAAAGGAAAGGATTATTTCCCTCAAAATCGTCAAGGATGATTTCTTTCTCAACGATCAACGGTTACGCTATTCGGTGGAGGGATTTACCAGCTTTAAGTATCTTCTCACCCAATGGAAAAAAAAGTTGATCGGCGAAGTGATTTTCAAAAGTATGGTGGACGAAGGGGGGCTAAAGGATTTCGTCTATACGTTGATGAGGCTGGAGGAAGGTTGCCAAGAGAATGCGGTCCTCTTCAATCAAGCCTTGGCTAACCATCAAATCGACACGATCGTTGTGAATCCGTTGGAAACCGTTGAGGGGGATGAGGACGAGACCTTTTCTCTTCGCAAGGAAGATCAAAGAGAGGTAGGGAAGAAGGTATTTTTTGAGACGATCGGGGCGATCAAGGAGGTGATCACCCATATCAAGGGGGAGCAGTATGCCGATGTGAGAAAATTGAAGCGGCTGGCTCAGAAGGCAGTCCATCTCGTCATCGAGGATGAATCCATTCTGCTGGGAATGACGACGATCAAAAACTATGATGAATATACCTTCAATCATTCCGTGAATGTCTCGATCTATTCCTTGGCGATGGGAAAGCGATTAGGATTCTCGAAAAAGACTTTGACGGAGTTAGGCATCACGGCCCTGCTTCATGATATCGGAAAATCAAAGATCCCGATAGAAGTTTTGAATAAACCTGCTTCCCTCAACGATGAAGAATGGGGAACGATGAAAAAGCATCCGCTGATGGGGGTGGAGATCATTCTCAATCTGAAGCAATTAGGAGAGATCAACCCCAGGATGGTGATTGGGATCTTCGACCACCACCTCAAAAGCGACCTATCAGGATACCCGAAGCTCTATCGAAAAAAAGGAATAAGCCTCTTCGGAAGGATTATTCAGATTGCGGACTCCTATGATGCGATGACGACTCCCCGAATTTATAAGAAAGTTCCCTATACACCCGAACAGGCCCTCGCCATCATGCTGAGGGAGAGGACCGTTCATTTCGATCCCATTCTTCTCAAGATCTTTATCGGCCTCGTTGGAATTTATCCCATTGGATCCCTGGTTCTACTCAACAGCCGTGAAATGGGAATTGTCTATAAACCCAGCCACGATCCCGAATGGTTGGACCGCCCCATCATCATTCTGGTGGATCGAGGGAGAGAAGGGGAGGTGAAGAAGGGGGTGGTTGACCTCAGCGAAACGGATGGGAAAGGACGTTACAAACGAAGTATTGTTAAAACCTTAGATCCTTTTCAATACCATATCGATATTGCCAAGTATTTTCTCTAAAAAATACACTGCGATCTGTCCCATTCTTCGATGAGTCTTCGAATGGTCTCCTGCTGCTGGCGAATGGAGAAATCGGCATATTTAGGGTCTCTTTTCCGATAGGTCCTCTCAATAAAGTCGATGGAAGTTTGGGCGTTTCGAAGTTGCGAAAGAATCATCTCACATTTTTTCAACCCCCAACGCGCCTCGATGGAGTCCTCCGGGTGAGGGGAGAGCCAGAGGTAATTCTGGTAGACGTGGTAAAAAGTGACGGATTGGCCTTCCTGGATGGGAATCGAAATCTCCTCCATCATCTCTTCTATGGAGTCTTGGGGGAAATCATTCGATTCGATGAAATGATGAAGGTAATCCATGAGTAAGATAATTTTCCCATCACGGTTCGGTGTGCTATGAATTCCCCATAGGTCTGAGTCCTCCGGACAACCTCCTTTGTGACACCGTTTGTATCCTGCTAAAACAATCGGGACCCTTTCTCGGACATACTGAACGGTGTTATTCAAAACCTTTTGCCATTTGTCCCAGGGATCGTAGTCCACCGGGTCAATCCTTTTCGCCACCGCCTGGACGAAATCGCTATATTCGTCTGAAAAACTTCCGGAGTACTGCTCCAAAGAGTGAAAGGGATGTTCCAACGCAGGAAGATATTTCCACAGCCTCTTTTCTAATATGGGCCAGCGGAATTTTACTAAACCCGAGAAAACGGTGGATTCCGGCCGCGTGGTGAGAAAATCCCTTTCGCTCATCTTCTGGAGTTTTACGGGGGACGTCGCTTCCCAGGTCTGAAGGGGGTGAATGCTACTCCCATCTAAGATAAGTCGGCCAATGATTCCGGAATGAGATTCCGTCACAAGAAATACCGTTCCAGGGGTGATCGAATCCCGGTCAATGGCAACAGGATAGGTATCCAGGGGAAGGGTTCGGGTAGTGGTCTCGGTCAACATATGAAAAAGAGCTTTGCGAAACCGGAGGTCTTTATGCCACTCCGGGTGGGTCGGAAATTTTCCCCAGTCTGTGGACCAATGGCCGATCAATTTGTTGTCCTTCGTCGTCGCCGCCGCCGGGAGATGAGCGATTCGGGCATAGATCCATCGTATGGCATAGGGGACATCTGCACAATCCACAGGGATTTTATAACGGATAAAAAAATCTTCGGTGATATTTTTCTCCACCCATCGGCCAAATTGAACCTCCTCCGTAACTGTCCATCGGCGCTCTCCCACTTTCCAGATCTGCCGGGGGGATTCCTTTATCGGTTGACCGAAGGAGGGGGTGGCAAAGAAAATTAAAAGCAATAAAACAAGAATGGACATGCTGTATATTAAAAAGATTGACAGAAAATTGTCAATAAGTTCAAACCGAAACCTTTTATTCAAGGTGTCTATGGGTGGCATACGTTCCCTAAGATAGCCCGGATATCCGAATTAAATTTACTATGAAGGCATAATATCTAGGGTCAACTGCGAATTATTCACGGTTCTCCCCCCGGAGGCCTCCCCTCCTTTCACAATGTCGACTTCCAACATTCTTGACAGGGCTTCAATAGCGCATTGACTGAAGCAGACATCATATTTGGATATCGTTGGGGTCCCCGCCGTGGGTTTATTGTCTCCGTTGGAGAGTAGAATAGTCGCAATTTCAAAATTGAAGGAATATATTTTTTTTGACTGAGCCTTACAGATATCACATTCAAAAACTGTAATTTTTGCCATTTTGGAACCTCCCATTTTTTCTCCATTGCCCATAATGGATTCCAGTTGTCTACATTTCCAGCTTCCCCTTACCTTACTCTTCTTTTTTATGAAATGTTCTGATATAAATAATATCAAATTCTATGCCAAAACAATTCTTTACGCGAAGTTTCCCCATTTTATTAGGGTTTATTCAAATCTCCTGATGCCCTTTTATGTGAAGGAAAGATTTTTCTTCTTTTTCCTAATTCATTTCCACATCCCTTTTCTGCAAAACCCAATTCCCCCTAAAAAACACAGAAATGTTTTGCTTGACCGGGAAACCCTTTATGGGAAAAATGATCTGCGCATCAAATCGATATAGGATTGTCAAGAGAAGTAAAATTCGGGGATTCGCCATGCATTAAATTGCGATTGATGCGGGACAGATCGCCCAGGTTATTTCCTCTTAGAAGATGTCTGGTCCCTCTTTGAAAAAGCGGATCATCCCGATTTGGATGAGCCCTTGAACCAGCGTTTCATTCGGTTCCAGGGAGTAAGTTTTTCGAAGACATAAATCCCCTCCCGGGTTTTCAAGCAAACCTTTTTCTCCATCTTCAATTTTTGGGGGAAGTGATAGTCCGGATTGCAGGCCATCACCATTTCACCTGTCTCCGTTTCGACAAGGCCCAGCGTCAGGGGTGAACGGAATCCTTCTGGCGTGGCATACAGGGTGGTGAATGTTTTCAATATTCCGACACCCTCGGAGGGCGGAGGAGCAGGCTTCTTCTGTGAAACCCTGATGTCCGGGTGATAATCAGGGCGCCAACCTTCTTTGATGATTTGTGTTCGATCGCTTCTTTCCAGAATGGTGACCAGATTATTATTCCCCAATCCTCCAATGCTACTAGCCAATCCAACCTCCGCCCTCTTTAATTGTCTTTCCTTCCCGGCTTTCCCTTTCAGTTGATAAACGATCTCCACCAATTGAGCCAGACCCGAAGCGCCAACAGGATGTCCTCGTGCCTTCAATCCCCCGGATGGATTTATCGGAAGTCTTCCCTGAAGATGGGTGATTCCTTCTTCCAGAGCCTTCCATCCTTCTCCGGGTGGGAAAAAACCCAAATCTTCTGTCCCAATAATTTCAAAAAGGGTAAAGGCGTCGTGGACCTCTGCAAATTGGATATCAGAGGGATTGAGTTGAGCCATCGTATAAGCCTTCTGGGCGGCTTCCTTCGTAGAGTTAAAGGAGGTGAAAGACGTCCGGTGCCTCACCGCAGCCGTATCTGTGGCATGGCCGATACCGGAGACTCTTATCGGGGTCGGCTGAGAAGTGAGGATAATGGAAGAGGCTCCATCTGTGATCGGCGCACAATCGTAAAGTCGGAGTGGAAAAGCAACCATCTGACTTTTCAGATAATCTTCTTTGGTTATAATTTTTCTGAATTGGGCATAAGGATTGAGCGAACCGTTGGAGTGGTTCTTGATGGCCACCCGGGCAAGAATATCCTCAAGTTTCATGGGAGAAAGATTAAATTCGCGGGCATATTTTTGTGCAATCATGGCGGCCAAAGCAGGCATGGTCGCACCGTATCTTCTTTCGGAGCGATCGATCACTTCGGAAAGAATCCGGGTGGTTTTGGCAGTGGAGAGGTGGGTCATCTTTTCTCCGGCGAGGACGAGGACATGTTTCATGTGTCCGGAGGCCACAGCATAGAAGGCCGTTTCAAAAGCACCCGCACCCGTCGAAGAGGCGGTCTCCACGCGAGTCGAGGGGGTGCCGGTTAACCCGAGGGTGTCGGCCAGAAGGGTTGCAAAATTGGAGTCTCCGACAAATTCCTCAGCATTCATGACACCCAGGTAGATTGCCTCCACTTTTTCCAGGTGAGCTTCTTCCAAAGCTGAAGAGGCAGCCTCGGTCATCATCTTTTCGAGAGATTCTTTCGATCTCCCGAATTTTGTCATTCCCACACCAGAGATATAAACATCCATCCGGTCCTCTTTTTATGGAATCACTTGATTTCTCAATCTTTGGAATTCCCTCTATTCATAAATTATTTTAAAACAAAAAATCTCATTTTAACAGTTGTTCCGGGAGGCCCAAAACCTTTTATTTTCAGAAAAGAATTAAAAGAGGATTTTCACCTTTCATAAAGTCAAAAACGGACAATTTGTAAATTACAACCGAAATATAACCATTTAGAATCATTATGGTTCTGCTTGTGAAAAAAATTCTTTTGACCTCTTGTTAAGGGGATATTATAGTTAAGACAGATCTAATGTTGAATATAGCGAAGTGTTGATAGCTTGTATAAAGATTAATTATAACACTTTAGCGCCTTGAAAAAGAATGTCTAAGCCCCCTCCATCCCCGTTGTCAAAAGGGGGAAACCTTTCTCCTCCCTGTAGCAAAGGGAGTCGCCGTCGTCCAGAGCCGCACGGCTTACGCCAAACAAACCATTGGGACTTTGGCGCCGGACGGAGGGGAGGGATTTTAGAGTGCGATTTCAAGCAGCTAAATTGATACGGTAGATTTAGATTTTTCCCTCCTTTGACAAGCCGACATTAATTACCATTTCGACATTAGAATTAAATTTCAGAGGCTGATAGATATGGACGAGATCAGTTATCAGAAATTCTTGGCGACCAGGATTGGCGAGCTGGAACTGGATGTCAATGAAAGTTTAACTTCTACCTTCAAAAGATTAAAGAAGGAGTTAAGAGAACATCGAATTCTCCTCTGGCCTGATTTCTATTTTGGGAATGAGTGGGGATGCGTGAACAAGAGGATTTCAATTAGCATCCCATTCTATTTGGCCACATCTGAATTAAAAGACCTTGAAGGGGATACCCCGACGAATGAGGAGATCATCAAGACCCTGCGTCATGAAACAGGCCATGCGGTAAATTATGCTTATAAACTTTGGCAACGAAAGGATTGGAAAAAAATCTTTGGGGATTTTCATAAGAAATATCAGGATGGGTACCTTTACCGGGTGAATCCCTGGTCGAAGAGTTATGTCAGACACCTTCACTATTTAGGGGACCCTCACTATGCTCAGAAACATCCTGATGAGGACTGGGCAGAAACGTTTGCCATCTGGCTCACCCCTCGGTCTCATTGGCGAGTCAAATATCGGAACTGGCCCATCGCCTTAGAGAAATTATTGTATGTGGATCGTTTAATGGAGGAGATTGCCGGAAAAGAACCTTTAAATTTGGAAGAGAAACGAGACGGAATATATATGATGATCGAAGAGACCGTATCAGAGTGGTGGGGATTGGATGGGGAAATCCTGGATCAGGAACTGCAGGAATATCTCACCGACATGAATGAGCTCTTCGTCAAGCCAGGAAATGGATGGCGAGATCTTCTCCCCGCATGGAAGTTAATCCGGAAATATGCAAGACCCCTCACCGATCAAGTCAGCCTCTGGATTTCAGGGTCAAATAAACATACGGTTCGAAAAAGACTTCACCAATGGGAAGCCATTTGCAGGAATGAATCATTGGGGTACCTTGCCGAAGATGAGGAAAGGAAATTGATCGAGTTGACCACCCTCCTCACCTACTATATCGTCGATGGGGTGCATCATTTCCGTGCCTGATCTTGCCCCATTCGGGACTTAAAACGCAGAACTTGAAATCAGAGGATCACCGTTTTTTTGATGGCTCGGGTGATTTCGGCTGGTTCGTCAATCAACTGAAGAATTTCCAGGTCGGCAGAGGTGATCTTTCCTTCTTTTAAAACCACCTCCTTGATCCAATCCAGAAATCCCCTCCAATAATTTGATCCAACCAGGATCACCGGGAAAGGTCTGATCTTTTTGGTTTGAATAAGCGTTATCGATTCGAGCAGTTCGTCCATGGTCCCAAAACCACCGGGGAGAATGATATAGGCCACCGCATATTTGACGAACATGACTTTTCGGACAAAGAAGTACCGGAAATTCAGAGTGATATTGGTATAAGGGTTGGGTTTTTGTTCGAGGGGAAGTTCAATATTCAACCCAATGGATTTTCCCCCTGCGGAGAAGGCGCCTTTGTTGGCGGCCTCCATCGCGCCGGGGCCTCCTCCTGTGATGACGGAAAAGCCATCTTCAGCGAGAAGTTTACCGATCTGTTCCGCCTTCGTGTAGATCTCGTCACCGGGTTTAACCCGTGTGGAACCGAAGATGCTCACCGCCGGATGATATTTACTGAGTGATTCGAACCCGTCCACGAATTCAGCCATGATCCGGAACATCCTCCAGGAATCCTCTATGTTGATTTCATTGATGACATACTGTTTCTCTGACATGTTTCTTTCCTCCGATGTGAACCCCGTAACTCCCCGCCCTCAAGGACGGGGTTTTCGGGATGATACGGGGAAAATGTTTAATGTGAAGTCGGACAGTATTTTTTATTGATAAATTAAGAATTTTATATTAGGAAAAAGAAAGTCTAAAGTCAATGCTTTACTCAAAAAAACGCTAAGTGCTTAGCGCTATACGCATAGCGTTTTAAGGATTCTAAAAATGAGAGTGGAATTTTTAGGAGGCGCTCAGACGGTGACCGGTTCGGCGACTCTTTTAGAAAAGGGTTCGTTGAAGTGGCTGGTCGATTGCGGAATGTTCCAGGGAATCAGAGAACTGGAGGAGAGAAACTGGCATCTCCAACCCTACCAGGCTCAAAACCTCTCTTTTATCTTACTCACCCACGCCCACATTGACCACAGCGGCCTTATCCCCAAGCTGGTTCAAGAAGGATTCCGGGGAAATATCATCTGCACCAAAGCAACCCGCGATCTCTGTGAAATCATGCTCCAGGATAGTGGACACATCCATGAGATGGAGGCAGAGTGGCAGAACCGCAAGGGGAAAAGGGCCGGGAAGGAAGAGGCGATCCCGCTTTACACGATGAAAGATGCAGAAAAAAGCCTTCAATATTTTCAGACCGAAAATTATGGTGAACGATTTCAGCTGGCAAATGGGATCGCCGCGCGGTTTCAAGATGCCGGGCACATTTTAGGATCGGCCATCATTGAAATCTGGATCGAAGAGGGAGGCGAAGAGAAAAAATTGATCTTCTCGGGCGATTTGGGGAATTCAGGCCAGCCCATCATCAGGGATCCTTCTTGGGTCGAGGAAGGAAATTTCCTCTGGTTGGAATCGACCTATGGAAACCGGTTCCATAAATCAAGGGAAGAGACCGTTCAGGAATTATTGCAAATTGTTCAGGAGGCGATTGCTCACGGGGCAAAGGTCATCATCCCCGCCTTCGCGGTGGAGCGGACCCAGGAGATTATTTACACGCTTGGTCAATTTATCCGGCAGGGGTTTATTCCTTCCATTCCCATCTACATTGACAGTCCGCTTGCGATCTCCGCCACGGAGATTTTCAAGAGGAATCCGGACTGTTTTGACCAGGAGGCCCAGGCCCTGCTTTCAGGGGGAGAGAATCCTTTAGAGGTTCCGGAAATCAATTACACCCGGACCGCCGAGGAATCCAAAGCCATCAATGAGGATTCGAGGCCCGGGGTCATCATTTCAGCCAGCGGAATGTGCGACTCGGGGAGGATCCAGCACCATTTGAAACACCACCTCTGGAGGAATGGATCTCATATTGTCATCATCGGTTATCAGGCAGAGGGTACGACCGGGAGGCGAATCGTTGATGGAGCGAAAACGGTCAGGCTTTTCGGAGAGGAGATCGCCGTGAAAGCCCACATCCATACATTGGGAGGGTTCTCCGCTCATGCCGACCAGAAAGGGCTGCTCGCTTGGCTTTCTCATTTCAGCAACCCTCAACTCGAAGTCTTTGTCAACCATGGAGAAGAAAAGAGTTCCACGGCGCTGAGCCAACACATCCGTGAACGGTTCCATCTTAAAACAGTCGTCCCTCAATGGAGAGAGAAGAGGGTCCTGTTCGGTGGGGAAGAAAGGGAGTTGGCAGAAGAAAGGGGTGTGGAGGCGGTCGTTCCCGAAGCTTCTTTGTCTACCCTTTTTAATCAGCTGGATCGGACTTATAAGAGGCTTCGTCGAAAATTAAAAAGAGAGAAGAAGAAAGGGGATGATTTATATGACCCCAGGTGGTTGAAACAAATGGAGGAGATAAACAAGAAATTGGAGGAGTTGGAATCAGAACTGTAATCGTATCGTTCTTAGGTAAAAATGAGATGCTGAAACGAGTTCAGCATGACAGGGAAAAGAGTGTCATTCCGAACCAGGTCCTGAACCGAACTCGGGATCTACGATTTAGGAATCTCGAATTTGGAAATGGCAATAAATCAATCGCGGTTGCCTGAGAGGTGATCGGCTACTCGTTTAACGTTAATAGGAAACGAGATTGTGGTTGAATTATTAAAGATCGGCATTGTATTTCTCATCATCCTCCTTCTTACTTTCAAAAAAGTGAAGTTGTGGATTAGCCTCTTCATCGGTACGGTCCTCTTGGGATTTCTCTTTTCCCTGCCCGTCAAGACCATTTTTGTCCAAATTTTCATGTCCATCCTTGATGAGAGAACGCTCCTGCTCATCGGTTCATTCATGGCGATCCTCTTTTTCAGCACCCTGTTGAAAGAAACAGGCCGCATGAAGGAGATCTTGGATGGGTTTAGGAATATCTTGAAAGATATCCGGGTGGTGATCGCCTTGCTTCCGGCGATCATCGGTTTAATGCCTATCATTGGAGGGGCGTTGGTCTCGGCGCCGATGGTGGTGGCTGGATCCGATGAATTGAATCTCTCCCCGGAGCGGAGAACCTTTATCAATTACTGGTTTCGGCATCTGTGGGAGTATATTCTACCCACTTACCCCGCTCTCGTTTTAGCCGCCACCCTGGTAGGGGTTCCGGTTAGAGATCTGGCATGGATTAATCTCCCGTTGACCCTCATCGCAATCGTCGGCGGGATCCTTTTCGGTTTTTGGGGAATTTCAAAGTCAAAAAGGGTTTTAAAATTATCAGGCGCACCCTCTGCCTGGCGGTTAATCATTAACCTCTGCCCGCTCCTGTTTGCTCTCACGTTAATCGTTGGTTTTCAGGTCGAATTGGTCTATGCCTTCGGTTTAACCATTTTAGGGATGGTTATTTTTTACCAAATCGGCTGGCCGTCTCTTTTAAAGGGGTTCAAGGAAAGCCTCAACATCGAGCTTCTATTGACCGTGGCGGCTGTGATGGGGTTTAAAAAGGTGCTGGAGT
Source organism: Syntrophaceae bacterium UBA2208 (assembly GCA_002327885.1). Classification (GTDB taxonomy): domain Bacteria; phylum Desulfobacterota; class BSN033; order BSN033; family UBA1163; genus UBA1163. The sequence continues at coordinate 1,112 of DCUS01000197.1, read as the reverse complement.
TCTCACAGGCCATCCATATCATTTCAGCCGTCTTGTCCTCATCCGGCGTTCCCCTCTGGCTGATCACGATTCTGGTGCCCTTGATAAGCGGGTTGATTACCGGAATGACCGTTGCACCCATCGGGATCAGTTTCCCCATTCTCATTCCCTTGTTTCAGAACGACCCTCATTTTCTGAATTATATGGTATTAGCCTTTGCGAGTGGGATCAGCGGAGATTTACTCTCTCCTTTTCATCTCTGCTTGATTTTGACAAAGGATTATTTCCGGGCAGACCTAAGAGGGGTCTATCGTTTTCTCTGGATTCCAACGGCCTCCATCATAGGGGGCGCACTTTTGATAACTTTTTTCCGGTGACCGAGGAGATGATGATGAAAAAAAGAACCTTTTTTTCTCTGATGTTGTTGATCGCGATGCTTTTGTTGGAGGGGGCTGGAGAAGTCCGGGCGGGAGTCACCGTCGAACAGGTCGTGAGGGATAGAGAAGGAAGTCCTTCGAAAGTGTTCCTATACTTTTCAGACGGCCTGTTTCGGACGGACCATCCGGCAGGTGGACTAACGACCATCATGGATTTCAAAGAGGATCGCTTGCTGATGATCGATCACCGATCCAGAAATTATATCGATGTCAAACTTTCCCAGTGGGAGAGGGAGGTGGCAAAACGGCTTAAGCAAGAGATCTCAGGGGTCATGGCCAAGGAAAGGAAGATCATCGTGAAGAGGACCGGGCAGACGGCTGTCATCAATGGTTTTCAGACAGAACAGGTGGAGGTGCGGGTAGAGGGTGAGTTGATTGAGGAGAACTGGATGACTCGCGATGTGGAGATGAAAGAAATAGAAAAGGTGATGGATCGGGTCGCCCAGGGATTTTCCAAAGATTTTCGGCTTGAGATGAAGGAAGGCCGTGAGATTTATGAAAAGCTGAAACCCTTTGGTTTTCCCATTTTAATTAAAGACTATACCATGACCTATGGTTTGGGAGCTATTGATCGGGTGGAAGTCAGAAAAATGGAGAAGAAAGAGTTGGAGAAAGAAGTTTTCATTCCGCCTGCTGGTTACCGGAAGATTGTTCCGGAATCTCCTAAAAAGTAACTTCAATTCAGACATAAGGAGG
>DCUS01000178.1 GCA_002327885.1 Syntrophaceae bacterium UBA2208 | reverse complement strand
CGCTAAGCGCTTAGCGTTCTTTTGTTAGAGGGGTAGATTTGAAAATGCATTGAGCGAGAGTGGTGATCGGATTCCCCGCTTCAAATATTCATACCCGACCACCCCCACCATCGCCGCATTGTCTGTGCAAAAGGAGGGGGAAGGAAGATAGACCTTCAATTTCTGCCGGGATGCTTCTTCCTCCATCCTCTCCCGAAGGCGCTGATTGGCTGCCACTCCCCCTGAGAGAACGATTCTTTTCAATCCCTGATGTTGAGCGGCCTGAAGAGTCTTCCTCAACAATACATCGACCACTGCCTCCTGAAAACTGGAGACGATATCCTTGAGGAGTTGCTCCGAATAACCTCCCGGAGGCTCTGGACGACCCTTTACATAATTGACGACTGCAGTTTTCAGCCCACTGAAACTAAAGTCTAAAGAGTTTCTGGAGAGAACCGGTCTCGGGAATCGAATGGCCTTCGGATCTCCTGTTTTTGAGAGTTCATCGATGATTGGCCCTCCCGGATATCCCAGACCTAAAAGTTTGGCCACTTTGTCAAAGGCCTCCCCTGCCGCATCATCTCGTGTTTGCCCCAATCGCTTATATTTTCCAAATCCATCCATGCGGAAGAGAGAAGTATGGCCTCCGGAAACCACCAACCCGACAAAAGGAAATGGGGGGGGATCTGCCTCAAGAAAAATGGCGGAGAGATGGGCTTCAATGTGATTTACACCCACGATGGGCAACCCTGCTGCAAAGGCGACTGACTTCGCAAAGGAAAGGCCGATTAGAAGAGATCCTACCAACCCCGGTCCCTGGGTGACTGCAATCCCATCAATTTCTTTCAATGTCACCTTAGCTGTTTCTAAGGCTTCTGTCACAATCGGAACAATGGACTCGATATGTTTTCTTGAAGCGAGTTCCGGAACGATCCCTCCGTATTTTTGATGGATTGAAATCTGAGAAGAAACGATATTGGAAAGAACTTCCCTTCCGTTTCGAAGGACAGCCGCTCCCGTATCATCACAAGAGGTCTCAATGGCCAAAAGACGCATCGCGTTCATCACTCAACTCTACGCCGGGTCAAACCGCAATCCCTGAAGTTTTGATCCCGGCTTTTTCTTCTTCAATCATTCGCTTTCCCAGCCATATTTCCCAATCAACTTAACAAATCGGCAACCGCCCAGGTCTTCCTTTTTCACTCCCTTCTCGGTTTTGGTCACCCGAAATAAATCTTGGGAAAAGGCGTCCCCCACGGGAATGACTAACCTCCCGCCTATCCCCAATTGATCGACCAGAGGTTGAGGGATATCCGGAGACCCTGCCGTGACCAGTATGGCATCGAATGGACTTTCGTCCATCCACCCGAGGGTTCCATCAAAAATTTTGATTTCCACATTAAAATACCCCAATTCATAAAGCAAGTTTCTTGCTCGAATGGCGAGAGGACGAATTCTTTCAATAGAAAAAACTTTCTCCGACAATTCAGCTAAAATGGCCGACTGGTATCCTGAACCGGTACCAATCTCTAAAACTTTCTCTTCCCCGGTTAACTGCAGTGACTCGGTCATGAGCGCAACCATATAGGGTTGAGAAATGGTCTGTTTTTCCCCGATGGGCAGAGGATGGTCACTGTAGGCTTGGTTTTGGAGGGCTTCTTCTACGAAGAGGTGGCGCGGGATTTTTTTCATCGCAGAAATTATTTTAGGGTTTTGAATCCCTCTATGAACAATCTGCTCCTCCACCATCTTCAATCTTGCCTTCGGGAAATCGATCATCCTCTCAGAACCCCACATTCGGATTGCGGATTACGGATTTGAAAAGAATCTTTCATTCTTCCTTTTCAGCCTTTTTCTTCAATTCATCCAATATATTCAACGCCTCGAGAGGGGTTAATTGATCGGTCTTGACCCTCTTCAACTCGGCCCGGATGGGATCGGGAAATGAAAAAAGAGAAGGTTGCAAAGGAGGGTTGGGTTTTGAGGGGGCCATTTTTGAGGTAGCGATTTTCGGCATCCCCATCGCATCCAACTCGCCCTTCTCGAGGTTGGAAAGAATTTCTTTTGCTCGATCGATGACCTTTTGGGGAAGCCCTGCCAATCGTGCGACTTGAATCCCATAGCTTCGATTGGTTCCTCCCTCCACAATTTTTCTGAGAAAAATGATTTCCCCGTTCCATTCCTTCACGGCCACATTATAATTTTTTACTCTTTCTTTGGTGAGCGCCAATTCAGTCAATTCATGGTAGTGGGTCGCAAAGAGAGTCTTTGGCCTGAACGAGGCATGGTCATGGAGATATTCAGCCACTGCCCAGGCAATGCTCAGCCCATCAAATGTGCTTGTTCCCCTCCCGATCTCGTCTAAAACGACAAGGCTCTTCGATGTGGCCTGGCTTAAAATGCGGCCTGTCTCCATCATTTCTACCATGAAGGTGCTTTGTCCCCTCATGATATTGTCCAGCGCGCCGATACGTGTGAAGATCCGATCCACGATTCCGATCGTGGCTTCACTTGCCGGGATAAAACATCCCATCTGGGCCATCAAAAGGATGAGGGCCACCTGTCTTAAATAGGTCGATTTCCCTGCCATATTGGGTCCTGTGATGATGAGAATTTGATGCCCTTGTGTATCCATTTGAGTATCGTTTGGAACAAATCTTTCCGAAAGTCCCATCCTCTCCAGAACAGGATGCCTTCCATCGCGAATCAGTATCCCATCCCCTTCATCCACGACGGGCCTGACGTAATGATACCGATCTGCGATCTCTGCCATGGAACCCAAAATATCTATGACGGCAATGGCCGAAGCGGTTTTTTGGAGCCTCACCGTTTCATGTGAAACTTTTTTCCGAATGTCTTCAAAGAGCCGGTATTCGAGCTGACAAATCGCTTCTTCCGCTCCTAACACTTTAGTTTCAAATTCCTTGAGCTCCGGGGTGATAAACCGTTCTGCATTCACTAAGGTCTGCTTTCTGATATAATGGTCCGGGACGAGGTGAAGATTGCTCTTGGTCACCTCAATGTAATACCCAAAGACTTGGTTATATCGAACTTTCAAAGAGGAAATTCCTGTCTTCTTCTTCTCCTCTGCTTCCAGTTGAAGAATCCATCCTTTCCCCACCCGACCGATCTCTCTCAACCCATCCAGTTCTTTGTCAAAGTTCGATTTGATGATCCCTCCCTCTCTGATGGTCAGGGGTGGGTTGTCCACGATGGAGGATTCGAGAAGTTGATAAAGATCATCAAAATTGTCTATTTCCGATGCGGAGTCTCTAATGATGGAGGCGGAAAAAGGTTTAAGCTTCGATTTAAGAACGGGCAAGTCTCGAAGCGAGGTTTTTAAACCAACGAGATCCCGGGCATTCGCATACCCCAGGAATATCCTTGAGATCAATCTTTCAATATCCTGAATTCCCTTTAAAGACTCCCTCAGTTGTTTCCTTTCAATCTTTCTCTCCTTCAAATCGGAGACCCCTTCGGAACGGTGTTCGATCTCCTTAATATCCAACAGGGGATAATTTAACCATTGTTTCAATGTCCGGCTGCCCATCAGGGTGATCGTTTCATCTAATACCCAGAAGAGAGATCCCTTCTTCCCGCCTTCAAAAAGGGATTGGGTTAACTCTAAATTTTTCTTCGTCACCTCGTCGATCACCATAAAATCCTGGATTTGATAATAAGAGAGGGGGCGTATGTGTGAGACCGGCTTTTTCTGAGTCTCCTCTGCATAGGAAAGAACCATGACTACCGCTTGGGCAGCAAGGGGAGATTTTTGTAAAATGGCATCTCGCTCCCTCTCATTGAAAGAGGGGATCGCCTCTAATTTGGGGGCATCTAAGTAAGTAACCAAGCCATTTCCAAAATTCTTTTTAAATTCTTCAAAACAGGGGTGCTCCTGAAATTTTTTAAGCGCTAAAATCTCTTTGGGCTCATTTCGTGAGACTTCGCTCAGAAATGGTTCAAGGCCTGAGATTTGACAGGCCTTTAATTCCCCTGTTGAAATGTCTAAAAAGGCCATTCCAAAAACTTCCCCTTCGGGGCAGAACCCCATCAAGTAACTGTTTTCTCCGGCAACCAGTTGTGTCGAATCCGTTGACAGACCCGGAGTGAACACCCTGACCACCTCTCTTTTCACGATCCCTTTTGCGAGCTTGGGGTCTTCTACCTGGTCGCAGAGGGCGACCTTATATCCTTTCTGCAATAATTTAAAGATATAAGTTTCAGCGGCAAAATAAGGAACACCGCAAAGTGGGACGCTATCCTTTTTCCCTTTATCTCTTGAGGTTAAAGCGATGTCCAGTTCTCGAGACCCCACCTGGGCATCCTCAAAGAACATCTCGTAGAAATCTCCCATCCGAAAGAACAGAATGGCGTCTGGATATTGACTCTTAATCTGGAGATATTGTTTGATCATGGGGGTCAAAGGTTTCATCTTAACAGCAGAAAGAAAATGTTAAGGGTAAGGAGGCCGGTTTGGTCAAGTGACGAAACCGGTCTCCTCACCTTTACCTCTTGACTGAAAACTTTTTCAGATAATCTAACAGAATCTTTTAGGGTTGTAAAATAGAAGTTCTTTAAAAAACGTCAGGCGTGAGGTGTTAGGCGGAAGGGGCAAAAAGTAAAGAATGAAGAAGTTAGAGTTAAGAATGATGAGTCTTGCATTTACCCCTCACTCCTTACGATTTACGACTTGCGATTTAAGGAAAGAGCGGTAACACGTCAAGGCCCATCGTCTCAGGGTATCCCAGCATGATATTCATATTCTGAACGGCCTCACCGGAAGCCCCCTTGACCAAGTTATCAATGGCCGTGACAATCACAGCTCGGTTATCTTTCTCGCTCACCATCGCACCCATATCACAAAAATTAGACCCCCTCACATCCTTTGTGCCGGGAAGCTTTCCCTTTGGATAAATTCGGATGAAGGGTTCTCCCTGGTAATAATCCTGAAAGGCATTGAGCAGTTCTTCGGTCTTCATCTTTTTCATAAGATGGACATAGAGGGTGGACAAAATTCCCCGGTCCATCGGAATGAGATGGGGGACAAAGGTAACGTTGATCTCCTTCTTGCTGATCTGGTTCAATTCCTGCTCGATCTCGGGGGTGTGCCGGTGAGAAAAGATCTTATAGGCCTTGACCCCCTCATTGACCTCGCAGAAGAGGGATTCCAGAGACACATCCCTTCCTGCGCCGCTGACCCCCGATTTGGAATCCACGGCGATCCCTTCGAGGAAGATCAGCTCTTTTTTGACTAAAGGAATTAAACCGATTAATGCCCCGGTGGGGTAACAACCTGGATTTCCAACAATCTTTGCGGCGCGAATCTTTTCGCGATGAAGTTCAGGAAGTCCATAAACCGATTCGGGAAGCAAATCCGAAGCCGTATGTTTTTGATACCACTTTTCATAGACACCCGCATCTTTGAACCTAAAGTCTGCACTCAGATCAACCACTTTTTTCCCCAACCGATAAAATAACGGGACGATCTCCATGGCCGTCTTATGAGGAACCGCTGTAAAGATAAAATCTGTTTTTTTTGAAATGGGCTCAACAGCAAGTTCCTCACACTTCAAAGAAAGATGTTTCATCAAAGATGGGAAGACCTGACCGATCGGAACGCCAGCAAATTTTTGGGAGGTCAGTACTGTCACCTCCACCTCAGAATGATGAAGAAGAAGGCGCAGGAGCTCCACCCCTGTATATCCCGTTGCTCCAATGATTCCCACTCGTGTTTTCATCGGTTACCTCTTCACGGTTCATTGAGTTCATCGGGTTGATGGAGTCTGTTGGGTTGACTCGGATAACCCAAGAAACCCAATAAACCAACTAACAAAAAAGGGAGGCGCCATGACCTCCCTTTTTTAAAAAATAAAAACCAATTGGGTCATGAATTTACCTTTTCGAGTACTGCGGTCTTCTTCTGGCTCCCCTTCTTCCGTATTTCTTTCGCTCTTTGACCCGTGAATCCCTTGTGAGAAAGCCAGCTTTTTTCAAAGTATCTTTAAAGTTTGGATCATACTGGAGAAGGGCTTTCGAAATTGCATGACGAACAGCAATCGATTGCCCGGAGATCCCTCCTCCGTGCACATTAATGGACACATCGAATTGATTTCGAGTCCCCGTAAGATCAAAGGGCTGCAGGGCGACCATTTCACAGGTTTCCCTGCCGAAATACTCCTTCAAGGCCCTCTCATTGATCACAAATTTTCCTTCTCCGGGCTCAAGCCAAACCCTTGCAATGGACGTCTTTCTTTTACCAGTCGCATAAATAGGCTCTGTCACGTTCTTTCACTCCTTTAGATGTTAATGGCAACGGGCTTCTGAGCTTCGTGAGGGTGATTCGGACCTGCATAAACCTTCAGCTTTCGAAGCATCTGACGACCCAAACTATTCTTGGGAAGCATTCCTTTGACTGCCATTCGAATCATCTCCGTGGGTTTCTTCGCCAGAAGCTTTTCAGCATTGATCGATTTAATCCCACCGGGATAACCCGTATGATGATAATAAACCTTATCTTTCATCTTCTTGCCGGTCAAGGTCAATTTCCCAGCGTTGACCACAATGATAAAATCCCCTGTGTCCAGATGAGGAGTGTAGGTCGGCTTATTCTTCCCCCTCAATATCCTGGCTAATTCCGTGGCCAGTCTTCCTAAAACCTTCCCCTCGGCATTGACCAAATACCACTTTTGTTCGATTTCTTCTTTTTTTGCTTGATAGGTCTTCATCTCATCTCATCCGAAAAAATTTAATATATTCCCCCGAGGATTGTCAATGATCAATCCAAATCATTATCTCTTTCTTCTAAGAGTAATATGGTTATGCCATAATAGGACAACCGGGCTTGCAATATAAATTGTGGAATAAGTTCCTGATATTAGTCCGATAATCATCGCCGTGGTAAAATCATGTATGACCGGCCCTCCGAAAAAGAAGAGAATCAGTACCACCATCATCACCGTCCCCGAAGTCAGAATGGTTCTCCCGAGGGTTTCATTGATACTGACGTTGAAGACCGTATCCAGTTTCTCTTTTCTCATCTTTTTAATATTTTCTCGGACCCGGTCAAAAATGACGATTGTATCATTGATCGAAAATCCAATGATCGTCAGAATCACTGCCAGGAGAGGTAATGAGAATTCCAAATCGAAGATAGAAATAGCCCCAAAAGTAATAAGAATATCGTGGACCAATGCTGCAATCCCTCCAAGACCGTAGGAAAATTGACGAAATCGGAAAGCCACATAAACCAATATGGCTAAGAAGGAAAGCACGGTCGCCCATATCGCTTTTTTCTTCAAATCCTTCCCGACTCTTGGGCCCACTACCTCTGCTCTTCGAATCTCCAACGTTTGCCCCTTAAATCGTTCCTGCAGGGAGGCTTGGATCTGCCTGGAAATTGCCTCTAAATCCTCTGAGCTTTTTTCGACCCGAATTAAAAATTCATTTTCGCCTCCGAATTTCTGAACCATTGCATCTTTCGAACCCATGGCATCGATCGCTTGCCGGACCTCCGGGATGTCCACCGCTTTGGAAAATTTTACCTGGAGCAGGATCCCGCCGGCAAAGTCCACCCCATATCTCAGCCCGCCATGATAAATAATCGAACCAAAACTAAGAAGAAGAGCGATGGCTGAAATCCAGACAGTAAACCTCTTCTTCCCGATAAAATCATAACGAGTGTCCGGACGGATTAACTCCATAAAACGGATTTCCCTCTCTGGTTAAATACTCAATTTCTTTATTTTTACTTTAAGCGTGAGATAGTCAAACATCCATCTTGTTATAAATACTGCGGTAAAGATATTCGCTACAATTCCCCAAAACAGCGTCACCGCAAACCCTCTTACTGGGCCGGTTCCGAACTGGTAGAGAAAGAGCGATGCAATCACTGTGGTGATGTTGGAATCAATAATCGTGGTGAAGGCTCGGTGATAGCCCTGATCGATCGCAGCCCGGATCGTCTTGCCCCATCTCAACTCCTCTTTGATTCGTTCGTTAATCAGAATATTGGCATCTACAGCCATTCCGACAGAAAGGACCAAACCGGCAATACCGGGAAGGGTGAGGGTGGCCCGCAGGAGAGAGAGGACGCCGAATACTAAAATCACATTAAGAATCAGGGCGATATCCCCAATCACTCCGGTCCCGCGGTAGTAGAAAATTAAAAATAGAACGATGAGAACCGCGCTGATCAGGATCGAGATAATCCCCTGCCGGATCGAGTCCTGCCCCAGAGAAGGTCCGACTGTTCTTTCTTCAACGATCTTCACGGGAGCAGGCAATGCGCCTGCCCTTAGAATGATCGCTAATTCATTGGCTTCATCTGTTGTGAAACGACCAGTGATCTGGGCCCTTCCCCCGGCAATCCTTTCCTGAATGACAGGGGCGGAATAGACATTGTCATCCAAAATGATTGCAAGCCTTTTTTTCACATTTGTTCCTGTAATCTGTTCGAAGAGTTTGGCCCCAATATCATCGAACTCCAAAGCGATATAGGGTTCGTGAAATTGTGAATCGAGGGCCACCCGGGCATCTTTTAGAACCTCTCCCGTCATCAAGGTCTTCTCTTTTAAAAGGTAGGGGGTTTTCTTGACTCCTCCAGTTTTAGGATCCACGACCCGCTGATAAAGAATGATATCCCCTTCGGGAACAATCCCTTTCAATGCCGTCTCAATATCTCCTTCTTCATCCACCAGTTTGAATTCCAATAGAGCGGTACGGCCTATTAAGCTTTTTGCCCTCTCAGGATCTTTGATCCCAGGAAGTTGAATTAAAATCTGTTCTGTCCCTTGAACGGTGATCTCCGGTTCGGAGACGCCAAACTGATCGATCCGATTTCGGATCGTCTCCAAGGCTTGATCGAGCGCATTCTTTTTGACTTGCTCCGCCTGTCTGCTATCCAGGACCAGTGCAATTCTCCATATCCCTCCCCCAATTTCCGAGGAGGAAAGTTCTTGCATGATCGAGTATCGTTCGCTTAAGAGTTTCTCTACCTTTTCCTTTTCTCCCGAGAACTCTATGACAATCTGATCCCTTTTCTCCCGTTCCACCTTCCCGGTCGGTATATTTCTATCCCTCAGGTCATCTTTGATATTGTTCTTGATCCGTTCCACATAGCTTTCGATAGCCTTCTCCGCCTCTACTTCGAGGACGATATGCATTCCTCCCTGAAGGTCAAGACCGAGGTGAATTTTCTCAGTTGGAATAACTTTTGAGTACCAGGAAGGTAATCGTGAGGTCACTGTTGGAAGGACCATGAGAATGGCAAAAAGAACGATCGCTGCATAAATAATCAATTTCCATTTCAGACCCTTTAACATCGAAAAGCACTCCTATTACTTTACCCTGATAAAATTAAACAAGAGGTCTTCCTTTTTATTAAGAATTTATATTCATAGCTTATTAAGACTCGCTTTGCAAGTAAAAATTGCTTCAAGTTGAGAGAGGAAAAAGGAGGGGGAATAAAAATGGCAGGGGCGGGTTTAAAACCCGCCCCTGCTTAATGCTCGCCCGATATATCAAGGGAGGATGCTTTTATACTACGGCCCTATTTCGCATCACTCCATTTTCCATACTTCTCCCTTAAAACCCGATGGAGGATCTTCCCGGTCGGAGTCATGGGCATCTCCTCCTCCTTGATGAAATCGATCGATTTGGGAATTTTGTACCCTGCAATCTTTCCCCTGCAATGATCAATGAGTTCTTTTTCGGTCACTGTCTTTCCCTGTTGAAGGGTCACGATCGCCTTCACCGATTCTCCCCACTTTTCGTGTGGAATCCCGATCACCGCCACATATTTTACCGCAGGATGGGATCCCAAAAGATTCTCTACCTCTGACGGAAAGATATTCTCGCCTCCGCTAATGATCATATTCGCTTTTCTATCCACCAAGACATAGTATCCATCCGGATCCCGGCAAGCCATATCCCCCGCTGAGAACCACTCTCCTTGAAAAACCGATTTCGTCTTCTCCGGGTCCTTCCAATATTCCTTAAAGACATGGGGAGTCCGTGAATAAAGTTCTCCCACCTCCCCATCCGGCACTTCCTTTCCATGCTCATCTAAAATCTTGATTCGATCGGTTCCCCAGATCTCTCTTCCGATGGAACCCAACTTCTTAAATTGCTCTTCGGGCCTGAGGAGGGTCACCAAGCCCGCTTCGGTCGAACCATAAGCTTCCCAGAGTTCTGCATTCTTGAAATAATCCATGATGGCCATTTTGGTATCTTTCCGGGCGGGCGCAGAGGAGATCAGGAGTTGCCGTATCGAACTGACATCATACTTCTTCTTGATTTCATCGGGTTGAGAGAGGATCATGATATAATGGGTGGGAACCAGGGAGGTAAAGGTGACCTTCTCATTCTGAATCGTCTTAAGCAAATCCTCCGGATCGAAGCTGACCATATTGTAAACAAAAACCCTTGCACTACAGTAGGTATAGGTAAAGGAATAATAGATTGAATTGATATGGCACATCGGCATGACGAGCATCACGCAATCATCCTGCCGGATACCTGTATTCATTGCATTGAGTACATATTGGGCGAGATTATTTTCATGGGTTCGGACCACCCCTTTGGGTTTGCCGGTGGTTCCGGAGGTATACATAAGGTTCCAGACATCTTCTGCATCGACGATGACATCTGGCTCTTGAGGCGAGGCTCCTGAAATAATTTTCTCATAAGACTTGTAACCCTCGGGCGTTTGGTCATCTCCCCAGTAAACATAATTTTCAGCCGGAATGGAAGTCAGTTTGTTCCGAAAAGAATTGACCATTGGAACAAAATCTTTTGAAACAAAAAAAGCCTTACATTCTGAATGATTAACAACATACTCCATTTCAGGAGGGGCAAGACGAAACATAATGGGTACAGTAATGAGCCCGGCTTTTGCCGACGCCGCATAAATTTCCATCCATTCAACACAATTGTATGCCAGGATGGCAAACCGATCTCCCTTCTTCAGTCCCATTTTTGTTAAGGCATTACCTAAGCGGCAGCTTCTTTCGTTCCACTCTTTGAAAGTCATTTTCCTAAATTTATCACCTGCCCCAGGTTTATCAGGGTATTGCATTGCCATCATTTTAAGGACTGTTCCTGCCGTCATCCATTTACTGATTGTCATAACTTCTTACCCCTTTCTTAATCCCCGTCGCCCCCGATTTTATGAGAGTAACAGAGGGGATTATATTTGAATTTGAATGGTTTGTGATTTTTTTTACATCCATTACCATTAAGAAAAAATTTTGTCAAGGAGAAGTTTTAAAAAGGGCTTGTTATTATAATGTTTTTATAGTATAAAGCCATTTAAAAAAGAAAGGGGGATCACTAAAAATGGAGATCGAAGGCTATAGTTTCCCGGATGATTTATATTATCACAAAGAACATTTTTGGGCTAAAGTTACGGACAATATTGTGATTATGGGTACAAGTGATTTTGCGCAAAAATTAGCGGGGCAGATCGTCTATATTGAATTACCCTCTCCAGGAAGATCCCTTGAACAGGGAAAACCTTGCGGATCCCTCGAGTCCGGCAAATGGGTGGGCAGGGTCTACGCTCCTGTCTCTGGGAAAGTGGAATCCACCAACCAGGAACTTGAAGACGCTCCTGAGTTGATTAATGAAAGCCCGTACGAAAAAGGCTGGATATGTAAAATCAATCCTTCCAATCTTCAGGAGGAGCTTAAGAATCTGATGCAGGGAGAAAGTCTGGTTGAATTCATTAAATCTGAAATCGTTCGAATAAAAAAATAAGCGCAGATAATTAATCATTCATTGAAAAAGGGGGAGTCCTATCTTATAAATAACTATAAGGTTATAAATCAATCGTGATTGATTCTAAAACATTTGACCCCAATTTTAAATTCCTCATCGCCTCGGAACCGGGGGGGGAGAATATCAAGAAATGTTTCTCGTGCGGAACTTGTACGGCTGGATGTCCTGTGAGGGAGGTCACAGACCGTTACAATCCGAGAAAAATTATCCGAATGGCGATCCTGGGAATGAAAAATGAAGTCCTCTCCAGTGACTTCATCTGGTTGTGTTCCTCCTGTTATACCTGTTTCGAAAGATGCCCCCAAAATGTAAAAATTCCTGAATTGATGAATGCCATTAAAAATATTGCAGTGAGAGAAGGATATCTCCCATCGGTCATGAAGAGTCAACTCGATCTCCTCGCCTCTTTCGGCCGTCTCTTAGAGGTGACTGATTTTGAAGATGAAAAGAGGAAGGAGTCCGCCCTCCCCCTCTTTCAAAAACAGACCGAAGATGTAAAGAAAATCTTAAAAAACCTGGGGCTCCATCGTGAAGAACAGGACAGAGGATAGCCCTCAAAACCCCGAATATACTCTTTTTCTGGGATGCACGGTTCCGGTCAGGGCTTTGAATTATGAGATTTCGGCGAGGAAAGTTGCCGGAAAACTCGGTCTTCGGCTCTCCGATATCCCCGACTTCAGTTGCTGTGGCTATCCCATCAAGTCCGTCCACCGCTATGGCTATCTGTTAATGGCCGCCCGCAATTTGGCCCTTGCTGAGAGGAAGGGGCTTCCTCTTTGTACCCTCTGCAGCGCATGTTGCGGCTCCCTCACAGAGGCCAACCATGAGATTCAGGAAGACAAAAAACTCCGGCAGCAAATCAACCGGGACCTCTCCGAGTGGGTGGGGATGCACTATGAGGGAAAGGTTCGAGTCACCCATTTCACCCGTATCCTTCGAGAAGAAATTGGAAAAAAGAGAATCGCTGAACAGATTAAGGCCGACCTGTCCTCTCTTCATATCGCTCCCCACTATGGCTGCCACTATACGAAACCCACTTCGATTTATGGAAAGATTGAAGACCCGGAAAATCCAAAAAGCCTGGATGAACTCATTGAGGCCACAGGGGCCCATTCCGTTTATTACGAGGACAAACTCCAGTGCTGTGGCGGTGGGGTCTTAGCCATTGATGAGCAAGTGGCCCTGGCCATGTCACAAAGAAAGTTGGAACACATTCGCGCTCAGCAGGCCGATGCCATGGTTCTCGTCTGTCCTTTCTGCAATATCATGTACGAAGGAAATCAGCGAAAGATTGAAAAGGTTTTTCAAAAAGAATACAAACTGCCCATTCTCTACTATCCTCAACTTTTGGGCTTGGCCCTGGGATTTGAACCCGAGGATCTGGGGATGAAGATGAACCGGGTGAGAGCGAATGAGTTGGTGAAGAAGATTAACAGGAGAGCGGATTAAAATGAGCCAACCTCCCCAGGACCCGATTGGAGCCGTATTGGTGGTCGGTGCGGGCATCGGAGGGATCCAAACCTCCTTAGACCTTGCGGAATCCGGCTTTAAGGTCTACCTCTTAGAAAAGAATCTAAGCATTGGCGGGACCATGGCTCAGTTGGATAAGACCTTCCCTACCAATGACTGCTCCATGTGTATCATGTCCCCCAAATTGGTGGATGCGGGGAGACACCGGAATATTCAGATCCTCACCAATGCAAAGGTCGATAAGGTGGAAGGGGGTCCCGGGAACTTTAAGGTCCGGATTCAAAAGAAAGCCCGCTATGTGAGCATCGAAGACTGTAAGGCGTGTGGAGATTGTGTTAAGGCCTGCCCTGTTAAGATCCCGAATGATTACGAACAGGGACTTGTCACCCGCGCCGCCATCTACCAACTTTTTGCCCAGGCCATGCCCAGCGCTTACGGCATTGATAAAAAAGGAACCCCGCCCTGCCGGGCCGCCTGCCCCATCCATGTCAATGCCCAAGGGTATATCGCACTGATCTCGGTTGGTAAGTTTGAAGAAGCCTTGGCTCTGGTCAGACAAAAGAATCCATTCCCCGGTATCACCGGTCGAATTTGTACCCATCCTTGTGAATCTGTTTGTCGTAGAAAAGATGTCGAAAGGGCGGTCGCCATTGATGGTTTGAAACGGTTCGTTTCAGATTATGAGAAAGAAGATAAAACCGATCTCTCTGTTCCCGATGAAAAAGGGAAGAAGGTTGCTATGGTGGGTGCAGGACCTTCGGGTTTGCTCGCTGCCTATGACCTGAGAAAGATGGGCTATGGAGTGACCATCTTTGAGGCCCTGCCTGTAGCTGGAGGGATGCTCGCTGTTGGAATCCCCGAATAT
Organism: Syntrophaceae bacterium UBA2208; assembly: GCA_002327885.1. Lineage (GTDB taxonomy): Bacteria > Desulfobacterota > BSN033 > BSN033 > UBA1163 > UBA1163. Next base: position 20,067 of record DCUS01000178.1, on the reverse strand, counting down.
CGCTTGCCACGAACGGTTCTCAAGAAAGAGATTGACACCCTTCTTCGCATGGGCGTTGAACTCAAGCTTAATACACCGATTGGGCCAAACCTTTCCCTTCAAGCCCTCAAGGGCAAAGGTTATGAGGCCATCTTCATTGCCACAGGCGCCCATCAAAGCAGAAAACTTGGCCTCGAGGGGGAAGAGGCGCAAGGGATCCTCCATGCCGTCGATTTTTTGAGAAAGGTTGCGCTAACAGAACCGGTTACCATCGGTGAAAAAGTGGTGGTGGTAGGAGGCGGTAACGCAGCCATCGATGCAGCCAGAACCGCCTTCCGTCTCGGAGCCAAAGAGGTGACCATCGCCTACCGACGGTCACGTGCTGAGATGCCAGCTCAAGAGGAAGAAATCGAAGAGGCAGAGCATGAGGGAATTAAAATGGAATACCTCACGGCTCCCACCCGATTGTTCATTGAACATCGCCAGGTAAAGGGAATGGAATGCGTCCGAATGGAATTGGGCAAAATCGATGAATCCGGCCGGCCGAGGCCAGTCCCCATCCCCGGATCGGAATTCAAAATCGAAGCAGATACCATTATCCCGGCCATCAGCCAATCTTCGGATCTTACATTCCTCAACAAAAAAGACGGAATTAAAACAACCCGTTGGGGAGGAATTGAGGCAGATCCCCTCACCCTGGAGACCAGTGTGAAAGGAATTTTTGCCGGGGGAGATGTCGTATCCGGCCCTCAGACTTATATTGACGCCATGGGGGCGGGTAGAAAAGCTGCCATCTCCATCGACCGGTATCTAAGGGAAGAAGACCTCAGAAATGGTCGAGAGGAAGAAGGCCCTCAAAAAGATTACATCAAGATTGATATCGACGGAGTGGAATATCGAGAGAGAGCTCTGATGGCCGCCCTTCCTGAAAAAGCAAGAAGGAATTTTAATGAAGTGAGTCTCGGCTTGAGAGAAGAGGAGGTGATCCAGGAGGCCCAGCGTTGTCTTCAATGTGGAGGATGCTCGGAGTGTTTGGAGTGCATCAAGGCTTGTGAAGCAAAGGCCATTGATCATTTGATGAAAGATGAGCACATCGACATTGAGATAGGCTCTATCATCCTCTCTCCGGGATTCGATGAATTTGAGCCATCTTTAAAATCCGAGTATGGTTACGGTCGGTTTAAAAATGTCGTTTCAAGCATCGAATTTGAACGGTTCCTTTCTGCCTCGGGTCCTTTTAAAGGTCAGGTGCTGAGACCTTCTGATCAGAAGCACCCTAAGAAAGTAGCATGGATTCAATGTGTCGGTTCGAGAGACCCCCATATCGGAAAAGGTTATTGCTCCTCGGTTTGCTGTATGTACGCCACCAAGGAAGCGGTCATTGCGAAAGAACATGCTCCGGAGATGGAAGCCACCATCTTCTTCATGGACATGAGGGCCTACGGTAAAGATTTTGATAAGTATATTGAGAGGGCCAAAGAGGAATACGGCGTTCGGTATGTTCGGTCCCGCGTTTCCCATTTGCAGGAAGTCCCGGAGACAAAAAATCTGACGATCCATTACGAGACGGAGGAAGGAGAAATGGTCTCCGAGGAGTTTGATCTGGTGGTTCTCTCTCTGGGTCTTGAACCCACGCGGAGTCATCAGGAGATATCAAAGATTTTTGATATCGATCTCAATCCATATGGCTTTGCCGAAACCTTCACGTTTACTCCTCTCCAAACGTCAAGACCAGGGGTCTTTGTCAGCGGAGCGTTCTCCGGACCCAAAGATGTTCCTGAAACGGTCGCTCAGGCAAGCGCGGTGGCGGCAGAGGCCTCCTCTCTTCTTGCTGAGGCAAGAGGAACGTTAGTGACGGAGAAAGAATTTGCCCCTGAGAAGAATGTCAATTATCAGGGTCCCCGGATCGGAGCTTTCATCTGTCATTGCGGGATCAACATCGGAGGAGTGGTGAACGTCCCGGAGGTCGTCGATTATGCAAGGACGCTTCCCAATGTGGTTCATGTCGAAGGCAACCTCTACACCTGTTCTCAGGATACTCAGGAACAGATGAAAAAAATGATTGAAGAACACCAATTAAACAGGGTGGTGGTCGCCTCGTGCACGCCTCGGACCCATGAACCCTTATTTCAGGATACTATACGGGAGGCAGGACTCAACCGTTATCTCTTTGATATGGCAAATATTCGAGACCAGTGTTCCTGGGTCCACATGACTCAACACAAGGAAGCAACGGAGAAGGCAAAGGACCTCGTCAGGATGGCCATTGCGAAGGCAGCCCTTCTCGATCCCCTCCCGACTCAGACCGTTGAGATGAACCAAAAGGCCTTGGTGATTGGAGGGGGTCTGACTGGAATGACCGCAGCCCTCAAGATTGCCCGGTCAGGCTATGAAATCACTCTGGTCGAAAAGGAATCCAACTTAGGTGGAAAGGCAAGATCAATTTATTACACCCTCGAAGGAGAGAATGTTCAATCCCAGTTAGAAAATTTGATCGGGGAGGTAAAAAAAGACCCGAGAATTCATCTGATGACCGAGACGACCATTGAAAAGATAGAAGGATTTGTCGGAAATTTTAAGACCCAGGTCCGAAACGGAAATGAGATCAAAGAAATTGACCATGGGGTCATCATTGTTGCCGCCGGCGCAGAGGAATATCGCCCCAAGGAATTTCGCTATGGCCAGGATTCCCGGGTGATCACCCAGAGAGAATTGGAGGAATGGATTGTCCTCCATCCTGATAAATTAAAAAACCTAAAAAATGTGGTGATGATCCAGTGTGTCGGGTCGAGAAATGATGAGAGACCCTACTGCAGTCGAATCTGCTGCTCCGAGGCTATCAAGAACGCTTTACGACTGAAGTCCATGGCCCCTGAGGCGAATGTCTATGTTCTTTACCGGGACATCCGGACCTATGGATTCAAAGAGGATTATTATGAAAAGGCAAGGGAAGCAGGAGTGCTCTTCATCCGTTATGAACCAGAGAGGGAACCCCGGCTGGAAATGGGAGGAGATGGCTTGGGGATCATCGCGCATGAACCTATCCTTCATGATGATCTACTCATCCATACCGATCTGCTGGTCTTGAGCTCGGGGATCATCCCGATCTCCGAAAATGAAAGTCTATCAAAGATGTTAAAAGTCCCGTTGAATGAGGATGGCTTCTTCCTCGAAGCCCACATGAAATTGAGACCCGTTGATTTCGCGACAGAGGGGATTTTTTTAGCTGGCCTGGCTCACAGTCCTAAATCGATTGAAGAGAGTATCTCGCAGGCCAACGCTGCGGTCGCCCGAGCGTTGACTTACTTATCGAAAAAAGAACTTGAGACAATCGGAACCGTCTCCGAAGTGGACGAGAGGAGATGTATCGGATGCGGCCTTTGTGAAAGTGTTTGTCCTTATAAAGCCATTGAGATCTTAACGAAAAGGACGATCGTGGGTGAAAAACAGGTGGCTCAAATTAATAAAGCCCTTTGCAAAGGATGTGGCGCCTGTACGGCTTCCTGCCGGTCGGGTTCCATTGATCTGAAAGGCTTTACGAACGCGGAAGTGCTGGCACAGATCACCGAGTTGGCGATGAGATGAGGAAAAGGGATGGAAATGAATATCCCGTATAAATTAACATTTATAGATGGTCATTGCGAGCGCCTGCCTGCCGGTAGGCAGGGAGCGAAGTAATCTCCAGGGAATGGCTTCGTCGTTTCCGCTCCTCGCAATGACCATTTAATTGTTGGATAGTATGGAAGATCAATGGGAACCCAAAATATTAGCTTTCCTCTGTAACTGGTGCTCTTATGCTGGAGCAGACCTGGCGGGGACATCCAGGATTCAATACCCCCCGAACATTCGGGTCATCCGGGTGCCCTGCTCTGGCAGGATCAATCCCCTCTTTATCCTCAAGGCCCTTCAGAGCGGGATTGATGGGGTTCTGGTCTCCGGCTGTCACCCGGGGGATTGTCATTATCTCAGCGGAAACTATATCGGAAGAAGGAAATCAGCCACCTTAAAACGTTTTCTCGAATACCTTGGCTTTGAGGAAGGCCGGGTTCAGTTCTCCTGGGTCTCTGCGGCCGAAGGAGGCAAGTTCTCCCGGGTCGTTGGAGAGGTCGTGCAGGATATTAAAAAATTGGGGCCCGCCAAGAGATTTGTGAAGAGAAGTTTCGAGTTCGGAGTTCAGAGTTCGGAGATAAAATAATAGAGACTCCGAGCTACAAACTAAAAACTCCGAACGTCCGTTAGAAAGATGATTCAGGAAAAAATCAGAGAAATAGCCAAAGAGCTCCTATCGAAGAAAGCGGTGGATCTAATCATCGGTTTCAGTGAATGGACGCTCCCCCTTCGAACCACCCCCCTATTCGTCAGGACTTCTAAGGAGGCAGACCGTTTAATCTGGAACTCCTTCTGTGAAAATAATCTGGCCACTTACCTTCACAAATTCAGTCATTTTAAAGTGGGGATCGTGGTGAAAGGGTGTGATGCCCGCTCAATCACTGCTCTTTCTCTCGAGAAAAGGTTCAAGCCGGATCAATTATTTTTAATTGGAGTTCCCTGCCAGAGAATGGTGGATCGAAAAAGGGTGAAGAAAGCCGTGGCAGGAGAAATCCTCCGTGCCCATGAGCAGGGGGATTACCTCCTGGTCGAGGGGGAAGATTTTAAAAAGATTCTGAAACGAGAGGATTTCCTCTATCCCTCCTGTCAGGGATGTATTCACCGGACCCCTCTCAAGGCGGATGTGTTGGTAGGAGACCCTGTAGAAGAATCTCCTCTGATTGAAACCCATCCTGAGATTGAAGAGTTTGAGAAAAAGTCTCCGGAAGAGCGCTGGAATTTTTTTGAAAAGGAGTCGAGTCGTTGCATCCGGTGTTATGCCTGTCGGGAAGCCTGTCCCATGTGTTACTGTTCAGAATGCTTTGTGGACAGTTCAAATCCGAAGTGGATTGAAAAGGGCCTTTCCCCCTCAGACCTTGAGTTCTATCACATCGTCAGGGCCTACCACCAGACGGGAAGGTGCTCGGGCTGCGGGGCCTGTGAAAGAGCCTGCCCCATGGACATTCGACTCACTTATCTTACACAGAAATTGAATCTTGATGTGAAAGAACTCTTTCATTTCGAAACAGGAATCGATGCGGAGACTCCTCCTCCCCTTTCGACTTATGAAACGGAGGACAGACAGGAATTCATCAAATGAACTTAAAGCTACACAAGAAAGATTTTAAACCCTTTTTACAAAGCCTGATGGGGGAATACGATCTCTTTGCCCCGGTTCAATTGATAGAGGGGGTTTCTGTCTACAAACAAATTGACCACCCTGATGAGGTCGACCTCACCTTTCCGAACCCTCAGAAACCCATGAAGGAAGTATTTTTCCCGCAATCCGAAGCGATGTTTCGTTATGAAAGGGTCGGAAAACAGAATCAGGTTATCTCGACAGAAGAAGTTAAAAGGAAAAGGATTATCCTTGGGGCAAGGCCTTGCGATATTCAGGCGGTCTCCCTCCTGGACGAAGTATTTTCAGGAAAAGAGTACACCGATAGTTATTACCTGAATAAAAGAAACGCAACGACGATTATCGGGATGGCCTGCGGACATCCTCTCTCGACCTGTTTTTGTTCTTCGGCAGGGGGAAGCCCCTTCTCACGAAAGGGGTCGGATCTTTTCTTCATCGATTTAGGCGAATCCTTTTTAGTCGAACTTCACACTGAAAAGGGGATGATTTTTCAAAAGAATAAATTTTTTACGGAAGTAGGTGCCGAAGAGATACGTTTAGCAAAAAACTTTGAAGAAAAGGCAATTCAGAAGACGGATGCAACCGTTCCGGTAGAGGGGATAGAAAAAAGATTGGATCTCATGGTGGAAAGCCAATTTTGGGATCGGGTCCATGAAAAATGCATTGGCTGCAGGGTGTGCACCTATCTCTGCCCTACTTGCCATTGTTTCGATATCATGGACGAGGCCTTAACCCAGGGGGGGCAACGAGTGAGAAATTGGGATTCTTGTCTCTCTCCTCTTTACTCCCAGGAGACTTCGGGACATAACCCCAGGCCCACGAACCGCGAACGTACCCGACAAAGAATCATGCATAAATTTAATTATTTTCCAAAAAACTTTGGTCGGATTGCTTGCGTGGGTTGCGGACGATGTATTATCTACTGCCCGGTCCATTTCGACATCCGCCAGGCCATTCATTGGACTTCTGCCAGAAGATTGAAGATTCAACGAGGAGAGCAGTTAACCAACCCATGAAGAATCCATATGCCCCCATTCCCATGGTGGTCAAAAAGGCTTCTGTCGAAACCACCGACCGAATGCTCCGGACTCTTGAACTCAATTTTTTAAATGAGGAAGACGCAAAGGGTTTTCGCTACCTCCCCGGTCAATTTTGTGAGCTTTCGATCTTCGGAAAAGGCGAAGCCCCTTTCGGGATCGCCTCCTCTCCCACCGAAAAGGGTTCGTTAAAGTTCACAATTAACAAAGCGGGGGTCGTCACCACTGCCCTCCACCAAATCGAAGCGGGCACCGAGGTCGGTATTCGAGGCCCTCTGGGCAATGGATATCCGCTTGAACTCTTCCAGGGGAAAAATGTACTGGTGATCGGGGGAGGATTCGCTTTTACCACTTTACGATCCTTGATCACCTTTTTCCTCCACCCCCAGAACCGGAATAAAGTGCAGGACATCACGGTCATCTACGGAGCACGGATGCCCGGCCTTCTCCTTTACAAGGAAGAACTGAAAGAATGGGAAAAAAGAAGTGATATTAAATTAGTCGTAACGGTTGACTTTGGAGATAAAGAATGGAAAGGGAAAGTAGGCCTCGTCCCAAATGTACTGGAAGAAGTCGCCCCCGCTTCAGAAAATACTTATGCCGTCATCTGTGGCCCTCCGATCATGATCAAGTTCACCTTTCCGAAATTGATGGCTCTACGATTCCCCAATGAACACATTTATACCTCTCTTGAGAAGAGAATGAAATGTGGTATCGGAAAATGCGGTCGGTGCAACATCGGCCATCTCTATGTATGCAAGGACGGTCCCGTCTTCAGTTATGCCCAATTAGAAAAATTACCAAAGGATTATTGAACATGGAATAATGGAATAGTGGAAAAATGGAATGGTGGGTACCGCATGATTCCAATATTTCATCTCTCTTCTCCGGAGGTGAGAATGAGAATTGTAAAAATTCTAAAACATTGAATAGGGAGAAAAACGATGGAATACATTAAAGAGTTGACCCAAATCGTTGGTGAAAAAAATGTCAAAACCGATTTAATCGAGCGACTCTGTTATTCCAGAGATCTATCGGTCCACGAGGCCGTTCCGGATGTCATTGTCTTCGCCAAGACCACAGAAGAGGTTTCAAAAATCATGTCTTTGGCCCATCAGGGAAAAATTCCTGTGACCCCAAGGGGATCGGGGACAAGCGCCGTAGGGGGAGCCTTGGCCGCCAAGGGAGGCATTCTAATTGACTTGAGCAGGATGAATGGCATTCTCGAATTAGACAAAGAGAATGGATATGCGGTGGTCGAACCTGGGGTCATATGCAACCAGCTCAATGCAGCTATTGCCCCCACCCATTTTTTTCCCCCGGATCCTGGAAGTGCGAATCTTGCATCACTGGGAGGAATGGTTTCAACCAATGCCAGCGGAAATCGAGCTTTGAAGTACGGGACAACGAAGAATTATGTCCTGGGGCTGGAAGTGGTGCTGGCCGATGGTCGAATCATTAACACCGGGTCGCTCTTGGGCAAGACTTCTTCCGGATACGACCTGACCCAGCTCTTCACCCAGGCTGAGGGGACGCTGGGGATTATCACAAAGGTCATTCTAAGAATTCTCCCCGTTCCCGAATATGTTGCTTTTGCAGAGGCGCAATTTCCCTCTACCCTGGAGGCCGGAAAGGCCGTTCGGGAGATCCTGACCTCAGGGATTGCTCTCTCTTCCTGTGAGATTTTAGACAAAGTCACGATCGATGTGGTGAATAAAGCCATGGCACTCGACATCCCCGATCAAGTAGGATGCCTCCTCTTCATTGAAATCGACGGGAATAAAAAAGCGGTTCAGGAAAACATAGAAAAAATCAATAAAATTTGTAAAGCCAATAATGGGATTGAAAATAGATGGGAGGATGACCCAGCGAAACGTCTTAAGATGTGGGCCGCCCGTCAAGGGATTGTCGCCTCCTTGTCGAAAGTCAAGAGAGGATCAAGGATGCAATCCATTATGGACGACCCGGGAATACCTATCACCAAAATCCCGGAAGCCATTATGGAGATCAAGAAAATCTCGGAGAGACATCATCTCCCCATCAATACTTTTGGTCATATCGGCGATGGGAATATTCATCCCATCATCATCTCGGACCCCAGAAACAAGGAGCAATGGAATACCATCAAAGAAGTTGCCAAAGACTTGATTGACCTCACGATCCGGCTCCGGGGGACGCTCACCGCAGAGCATGGAACGGGTATGGCCAAATCGCCTTATATTAAGAGGGAGCTCGGGGAAACTCTCGAAGTCATGAAGGAGATCAAAAAAGCCCTTGACCCCAACAATATACTCAATCCGGGGAAGATGGGATTCGATGACTCCATTAAAAACATTTATGACAATTTTGCCTTTTTACCCCTCGTTGAAAGGCCTGGCGAGATTCAATCCTTTGGGGAGGCGCTAGATAATGAGATCATGGCCTGTATCATGTGCGGATTCTGTCGAGCCGGGTGTCCCACCTATGGGGAGACTTCCCTCGAATCCATCAATGCGCGCGGAAGAGTGATATTGGCCTATCATCTCCTCACCGGGAGACTGAAACCCTCGAAAGAACTTGCTGAAAGGTTTTATAAGTGCACCACATGCTTGAACTGCAATGCCGTCTGCCCCGCCGGCGTCAATGTTTCCGATATTGTCCATGCCGCCCGACTGCGACTGGTGGAGGCAGGATACCTTCCCCCTGTCCACGGGACGCTTATGCGATCCATTGAAGAAAAAGGAAATCCCTTCGGGGAAGCCACAGAAAAAAGGCAGGATATCTATCCCACAGAGTATAAGCCTAAAGAAAAAGCAACCACCCTTCTTTTTTTCGGGTGTGTGGCTTCCTATCAGGACATCAATGTCATTCCAAGCACCTTGAAGATCATGGATCAGGCGAAGATTGACTATACGACGTTGGGGACGGAGGAGCGTTGCTGTGGATATATCTCTTATCTGGTCGGGGATGAAAAAGAATTTGAAAGATGCATCAAGAATAATATAAACCATTTCGAACGGATGGGTTTCAAAGAAATGGTGACCACCTGCGCCGGATGCTACCGCACCTTTAAAGATCTTTACCCAAAACATAATGGGGTTTTCAGCATTCAGGTTTATCATACGGTAGAATATCTGGAAAAACTCATCACGGACGGAAAGCTCACTTTCAAGGATGGAGCTAAAATGAAAGTGGCTTATCACGATCCCTGTGATATCGGGCGGCATATGAATATCTATGATCCCCCTCGAAATGTCATCCGGGCGATCCCGTCGGTAGAATTGATTGAATTTCCTCAGAACAGGAACCTTGCCAAATGCTGCGGGGGCGGCGGGGGACTGAAGGCTTTCGATACTGACATGAGTTTAGAAATATCCTATAAGCGCGTTCAGCAAGCCTCCGGCATAGGAGCGGACCTAATTGTCTCAGCCTGCCCCTCCTGTAAATCCAACTTACAGGTCGCTGCCGCAAGACTCCGAAAAGAGAAGAAGGGCAGGATCAAGGTGATGGATATCACCGAATTGGTGGCGGAAGCCCTTGCCTAAACCGCAAAGCGCATGGAGCATGGCGCATAGGGCAACGGATAAGAAGAAACAGTCTAAAAGCTCTCTCACTCAAATAGGGAAGAGGGCTTTTTTTATTATGAAAATTTTGATGGTCTCGTAAAAAGTCCCTAAAGTGGTCTTTGCGAGCGAAGCGAAGCAATCTCGTATTCTGCAAGTGCTTGATTTTATGGGATTGCTTCGTCGCTAAGCTCCTCGCAATGACACGTGGTTGGACTTTTTACGAATTCATCAAATTTGAGTATAGGCGTTGATTAAGGATTTGTTCGAGGGGATTTAAGACGCTATGCGCTTTGCGCTATTTTGTGAGATAGTCTTTCCAGATCTCCTCGATCTGATCCACCATCTCTCTGAATTCATAGAGAAGGGTCATCTCATGGAGATGACGTTCTAATGTAGAACCCACGGATATCTCGACAAACCTTTTGCATCTTTCTCTGAGATCAGGTCGGAGCTGATCGCATCCAAAGGTCTGCGCTTGATGAACCCCGACAGGAAGACTTGAATAAGCCGTCCCTTCCTCATCATAGAATCTCCCGTGGAGACAGCGGATGCATTTGGTCTTTCTTAACTGAATGGCCCGATCGATCTCCTCATTCAAGGCTTGACGGATTGTTCTTTTTAACAGCGTGGTCCTCTTCTTTTGGTCCATGGTTCGAGTCAATTTGATAACCGTCCTCTTCGTCTCCTCGATTGACCGGGACATCTCATCGGTGACAACATTGGGTGTAAACCCTTGCTCGAACCTTAACAATCTGACTTCCTGAAGGATCAGGGTTTTCACTCCTAATTTGATGGCCTCCATCAATTCTTTATTTTTTATCGCCATGAGAACCTTTTATCAAAAAAAAGAAATCTTTGCAAGAAGATCATAGGGTAAAGAGTTAGAAGCACCCTTGCCTCCCTTTTTATGCGTTAAGGTTATCTCTCCCACGGCAGATCGCCAAACTTATGGATAGCGGTTCGGCAAAGGAAGTCGAAGTAAAGCTTTAAGTGCGCCTCCCTTGACCAATGCTCAATAAAGGCCCGATATCCTCTTTCGCCAAGGTCATCACGCAGTGTCCTGGAAGCGGCAATGCGACGGATGGCCTCGAGCAGTTCTTCATCGGTACGGTAAACAAAACCCCCGCCGCTATCACGAATGATTTCAGGCAAAGCTCCCAGATCACGAACAATCGCCGGTGTCTTGCGCGCAAAGGATTCAACAATAATCATTCCGAATGTCTCATAAGTGATCGATGGCACAATGCATGCCAGAGCATGATGATAGAGAGTCCCTAAGTCCCTCTGGGGCAATGCTCCCAGGAATTTGATACATGGGTTTGACCCCGCCTGGGCACGCAATGCACTCTCCTGTTTTCCTGTCCCGACGACCAGAAGATCGTAATCCGGCAACCGGTCCCAGAGGTCGATCAAGGTTTGAAGACCTTTAATCGGTTCAAGTCTCCCGACAAATATAAAGTAAGGTTTTTCCTGGGGACGCGGACCAGGCTTCTTCCAGTCATCATCAACACGATCCATAAAATCGGGAAGATGTGCCATGGGTTTCGTAAAACCGCGATCGGCATGCATGGAGGCGGTAAAACGGCTGGGTGAGACAAATTGGTCAACGTGTTGGCTGGCTTTTTTCAGGAGATTCGTATAACGCCAAATCTGGGGGGGGCGCCCTGACAGGATCATACATCGAAAACAGTCAGGCTTCTCGCAACGTCGGCTTTTATATTTCCAGAGCACATGCATGGGGCAGACCAACCAGTGTTCATGGGTGGTGTATATCTTGATCGCTCGGCTCCGATGGGGCGCTAAAGTCAAGACCTCCGGACCGAGGAGTGAGATATTGTGGTAATGCATCACGTCATAAGGTTTGCTGTGAAGAAGGCGGGTGATGGATTTTCGCTTGAACCCTAATCGGCCCGTCTGTTGAGTAAAGAGAGGCGACAACCAACCATACCCGGTGCGTAACCCATGGGGGGTGACATTCGGATGGCCATCGAACTTGATTTCAGGCTCGACGGGATGCAGCAATTGATAAGCATCGATGCAGTGGAGGACATCCACATGGTGTCCTGCCTCTCCCAGTGCGTGAGATAAGCGATAGAGGAACGTTGCATCCCCGCCGAAACTATAGGGGGGATAGAAGGTTGTGAGATGAAGGAAACTGAGTGGACGACCCACCGCCCAACCCCCTATTCTTTCAAATTTTATGTTTTATAGTGAACGTCAAAAGAAAGTTGTCATTGCGAGGAGCGCCTGCCTGCTGGTAGGCAGGAAGCGACGTGGCAATCCCATGAGATTGCTTCACTTCGTTCGCAATGACTCCGCTATAATAAACGGATAGATCATTATAATTTGCATGCCCGGATTTATCAAGGTTATAGCAAAAAGCCTTGTCGAAAGGTAACACAAAATGAATGAATAGTCTTGACTTTAAAGATATAATTCGTTATTGAATCCTTTAATGTCTTTTAAAAAGAGAAAAAATATCTAAAGAGCAAAATCCGTTAGAAAATTTTCTGCTTTCTATCGGGGTAAGATTTCATGCAGTGTTGAATGTCGATATTAAAATGAGTCCTCAAACCTCGTCATTAGTCCCCCGGCTAACCATTTCAGTCATCGTTCCGGAAAAAAACGGGGGCGCCAAACTTCGAAAATCCCTCTCCGCCTTAACGAAGGCGACTCCACCTCCTACCGAATTGATCGTTGTGGCAGATGGAGATACGGATGAATCCTGGCGAATTGCTGAAGAATTTGGAGCAAAGGTGCTGAAAACTCAAATACCTCAAGGACCTGCTCGAGCAAGAAATTTAGGAGCCCGAGAAGCAACAGGGGACATCCTTTTTTTTGTTGATGCGGACGTCGTCATCGCTCCAGACGCCATCCATCAAATCGAGGTCGCTTTTAGCGATCATCCTCAATGGGCGGCCCTTTTCGGATCCTATGATGATGAACCGGGAGAAGCCAATTTCTTGTCTCAATATAAGAACCTGCTCCACCATTATGTTCATCAAATTTCAAACGAAGAGGCCTCCACGTTTTGGGCGGGTTGCGGTGCCATTCGCCGTCAGATCTTTATGGAACTTGGGGGCTTCGATGAATCTTACAGAAAACCCTGCATTGAAGACATCGAACTGGGCTACCGGCTGAAACAGGCCGGACACCGCATCCGGCTTTTGAAAGATCTGCAGGTCAAACATCTGAAACATTGGGGAATCATCTCCCTGACAAAATCTGATTTTTTTGATCGTGCCCTTCCGTGGACCGAACTGATCCTGCGGGACCGCCAATTCGTCAACGACCTGAACTTGCGACTCTCCAGCCGGCTGAGTGTGATCTTTACCTATGGCCTTTTGCTCGCTGTGATCGGAGGCTTCTGGTGGCCTGTCCTCTTTGGGGTCGCCTTTGTACCGATCCTCTTGCTTTTGATCCTCAATGCACCCCTATACCGATTTTTCCTTAAAAAGCGCGGTTTATGGTTTATGCTGCGCACTCTCCCGTGGCACTGGTTTTATTATTTCTATAGCGGTTTGGCATTCGCCATTGGCTTAGGCCGATCTCTTCTCTTCAAGCATCGATCCCAAAAACCCAAAATGTCATCCCCTCTAAGAGGAATCCCTGATCCGGCTCCCCCCCTGGAGAATCGCTAATGCAAAAAGGTCCCGTCGTAATCATTGGTGCTGGCCCCGCGGGTTTGACTGCTGCCTATGTCCTTTCCAAGGCGGGGGTGCAGTCTATTGTGCTTGAGAAAGACCAGATGCCGGGTGGGATTGCAAGAACGGTTAATTATAAGGATTATTATTTCGATATCGGGGGACATCGTTTTTTCACCAAGGTGAAGTCCGTTGAAGATATCTGGAAGGAAGTGCTGGGGGAGGATCTACTGCGACGCAATCGCCTTTCACGGATCTATTACAACAAAAAGTTCTTCTACTATCCCCTTCGCCCCCTGAACGCCCTGTTGGGGCTGGGGATATGGAACAGCATTCTCATCTTTTTCAGTTACCTGATGGCTCAGTTATTCCCATCCAAAGAGGAAGAGTCCTTTGAGCAATGGGTTTCAAACCGTTTTGGGAAACGTCTATTTAAAATCTTTTTTAAGACCTATACAGAAAAAGTCTGGGGGATACCGTGCGACGAGATCAGTGCCGAGTGGGCCGGACAGCGAGTGAAGGGACTCTCCCTCATGACGGCTCTCAAAAATGCAATCCTTAAAAGCCAATCCCGTCAAAAAGATAAAAAAGAAGTGATTAAGACACTCATTGATGAATTTGATTACCCTAAATTTGGCCCCGGTATGATGTGGCAAGCGATGGTTGAAAGCATCAAGGGAAAGGGGTCTGATGTTTGCCTGGGGAAGAACGTTGAAGGAATCCGTTGGTCAGGAAATAAAATAGTGGCCCTCGAAGTCAAACAAAATGGGCAAATGGAATTAGTTCACGGTAAGGATTTTATCAGCAGCATGCCCATCCGAGAGGCCTTGCAAAAGTTTAAACCGGAGGTGCCGAAAGAGGTGCTGGTGGCGGCCAATGATCTGAAATACAGGGACTTTCTGACGATCGCTCTTATTATTAATAAACCCGCACTTTTCCCGGACACCTGGGTATACATACATGATTCCGAAGTGAAGGTCGGCCGAATCCAGAATTTTAAAAACTGGAGTCCCTTCATGGTTCCCGATCCGAACAAGACGTGTTTGGGCCTGGAATATTTTTGCTTTGAAGGGGACGACCTCTGGAACATGCCGGATGAAGAATTGATCGAACTTGGAAAAAAAGAACTCGAATCGTTAGGACTGGTGAATAGAAATGATGTGGAAGATGGCACGGTGGTGCGGATGCCCAAAGCCTACCCCGTTTACGATTCAACCTACCGAAAGTCTCTCGATGTGGTGCGTCAATTTCTCGAGAAGATTGACAACCTTCAACTGGTTGGCCGAAACGGCATGCATAAATACAATAATCAGGACCATTCCATGCTGACGGCCATGCTATCAGCAGAAAATATACTGGGGGCGAATCATGACCTGTGGGCTGTCAATGTGGAGCAGGAATATCATGAGGAGATGAAAATCGAACCGAGCGAGGAAGCCGTTTTGGACAAGATCCTTCCCTCCGTGTTTTCGAGAATGGACCCTTTAGGACTCGCCACCGCCATCGGATCGGTCGTTGGATTGCTCATTTTCACTGCCACCCTCTGGTTGGTGATGAGGGGGGGGCCTGCAAGTTTCTATCTCAAACTTCTTAACCAGTTTTTCATCGGATATACGGTAACGTTGAAAGGAGCCTTTATCGGCCTCGCTTATGGTTTTTCATGGGGATTCCTGTGCGGGTGGCTCATCGCCTATCTCAGAAACTTTATTATCGCCTTTTATATCTATCGCATAAAAAGAAAGGTGGAACTGCTGACGTTCAGGGATTTTCTGGATCATTTCTGATTGAATAAACGAATGTGAAAGAACCTGTGGGGTGACAAAATGGGTGCTGAAAAACTTCCAAATGAGGAGAAACTGCTGAGGGGGGTCATCCGCTTAAATGCCAAGGTTTATGGATTGGTTCTCGGCATTGTGTTGGGTCTCATTATCTTTATCGGAACAAACTGGATCCTGATCAAGGGTGGCCCTACCACTCCGGACGGACGCCACCTCGTGGGTCCCCATTTGAAACTTCTCGGACAATTCTTTATCGGTTACCGGGTCTCGTTTTTAGGAAGCATCATCGGCTTTCTGTACGGCTTTGCCCTTGGGACCTTGTGTGGAACAGCCATCGGCTGGATCTATAATAAGATTGTTGATCTGAGGTTAAAATAAATCTTACCGAATCTTAAAAGATTATCTGTCTATCAATCGTAATTTTCCCTTGCGCATAGAAACGATTCATCTGCTCTTGCTACTATTAAAAGAAGGGGTTGAATTCTAAAGGAGGCGCTTAATGAACCTGAAAAAGACATGGATTATTTTAATAGGGTTTGGACTTGTTTCTATTTTGATTCCGTCCTTCTGTTGGACAAAGGACTATCCTGACAAACCCATCGAGGTTGTCAACCCTTATGCTCCCGGAGGAACCAATGACTTGAGCATCCGCATCATTGGAGAGAAAATGACTGAATTTTTAGGTCAGACGATTGTTGTCATAAGCAAGGCCGGCGGTGCTGGAGCAGTGGGTACCAACTATGTGGCTAATTCGAAGCCCGATGGCTATACGATTCTTGGAATTACGGCTGGTTTCGTGACGCGTCCCTTGTTCGACCCCCGTGTGCCATATAGATATGCACAATTCCGCCCCATCGGCATCCCGGCCATTCATGAGAATGTGCTTTGTGTCAGCAAGAACCTTCCGATAAAAAACATCGCAGAACTAATCGCCTATGCTAAAGAGAATCCAAAAACTTTATCTTATAGTATCAGTGGATTAGGCGGTGTTACCTATCTGGCGGTGGAATATCTTAAATATAAGAATAAGTTGACAGACGCGCACCTCCAATGCGTCCCACATCAAGGAGACGCTCCTGCATTGTTAGCTCTATTAGGAAACCATGTCCAGGTGAGCGCAACCACTACATCGATGGCCCTTCAGCATATAAAATCCAATTCCATCCGGCCCATTGCGATTCTGTCAAAGAAAAGAGATCCCATTTTACCCGAGGCATCTACCAGTGTTGAACAAGGATTTCCTGATGTGGTAGCCTCATCATATTATGTGTGGCTTGTTCCAGTTGAAACACCCGATGAAATCATTAAGAAATTGGAAAATGCCATGGTGAGGGCTCTCCAAGATAAAGGCGTTCAGGAAAAACTTTTAAAAATTGAGATTCCCATCGGATTTATAAATTCTATAGAAACTCAGACATTTCTGGACAGTGAAAACAAGAGATGGGAAAGGATTATCAAGGAGGCTAACCTCTCTTCAAAATAGAAACATGTCTGATAAAGTCAGAATAACCCGCATCACTGGGTTAGTCATCGCTCTTCTTGGGATGGGCATCCTCTGGGAAGGAAGACATCTTACACAAGGAAACCTTAGCCACCCCGGCCCTGGCATTTTCCCTAACCTACTGGCCATCCTGCTTATTTTCCTTTCCCTTTTTTTGATTATCCCAAAGGGGAAGAAAGAAAGGGAGGCATTTCCCCCTTGGTCCGCTCTTGTTAGGCAGTTAATCCCCATTTATCTTGCTTTATTGGCCTTTATTGGGTTAATGGAATTCTTCGGATTTTTTATTTTGACCTTATTCTTAATGTTTTTTCTTTTTATAAAAGTATCTTATTTAAAATGGTACACCGCCATTTGGGCAGCCTTCATTTCCACCGGGATGGCTTACCTAATCTTTGGAGTGATTCTGAAAAGTTCATTTCCTAAAGGTCCTTTCGGTTTCTAAGAATGGAATTATTTCATGACATTTACATGGGTTTCAGTACCGCTATTCTCCCAACCAATCTCCTTTATTGCTTCACTGGTGTATTGTCTGGAACTTTGGTGGGAGTTTTACCCGGACTTGGATCGCCGACAGTACTCGCCCTCCTTTTACCAATAACGTTTTATATCCCTCAGGATGGCGCCCTGATCATGACCGCAGGCATTTATTATGGGGCACAGTATGGTGGATCGACCACTTCCATCTTGGTCAATATCCCAGGGGAAGCTACTTCCGTGGTCACTTGCCTCGATGGGTACCAGATGGCACAGAAGGGTAGAGCTGGGGCCGCTCTTGGCATTTCTGCCTTCGGCTCATTTATCGGTGGAACCATTAGTGTAATAGGATTAATGTTCATAGGCCCTGTGGTGGCAAGTTTTGCTCTCCGGTTCGGTCCTCCAGAGTTTTTTGCACTCGCGTTCTTAGCTACAGTGATGATCATCTTTCTCGTTAAGGGATCAAAATTAATGAGCTTCATCTCTGCGTTGCTTGGTTTTTTTATAGGAACCATCGGTTTAGATTATGTCTCAGGAATTCCACGATTCAACCTTGGAACAGTTTCACTCATGAAAGGGATAGAATTAGTTCCCGTGGCGATCGGGCTTTTTGGTATAACTGAAGTGCTCGTGAATCTGGAACACAAGTTAACGGAAAGGAACATTTTCAAGACGAATATTAAAGGTTTACTCCCGACACGAAAGGACTGGAAGGAATCCATTCTTCCCATGGGTCGAGGGACGGTGATTGGTTTCTTGCTTGGTCTTCTGCCAGGAGCGGGTGCGGTCATGGCTTCTTTTAGCTCCTACATTGTAGAAAAACGTTTTGCTCGCCATCCGGAACGATTCGGAACGGGAACGATAGCAGGAGTGGCTGGTCCAGAAACCGCCAATAACGCAGCCATTGGCGGAGCCATGGTTCCTCTCCTTTCCCTTGGAATTCCAACCAATGCAGTGACCGCTCTTTTATTAGGAGCGATGCTGATTCATGGAATTCACCCTGGTCCATTTCTAATCAAGGACCATCCCGGAACTTTTTGGGGGGTGATTGCCTCCATGTACATAGGAAACATATTCCTACTTCTACTGAATCTTCCTTTGATTGGCATCTGGGTTAAAATTCTAAAAGTTCCCTATCGAATACTTTTACCCCTGATCGTACTTTTTTGTATAGTAGGCGCTTATAGCGCAGGCAATGATCCTCACGATGTTTTAATCATGATTGTCTTCGGAGCGATCGGTTACCTCATGCGAAAGACTGGACTGGAAGTCGTTCCATTTATATTTGCTATGATTATTGGTCCCATCATGGAAAATGGGTTTCGTCAGACATTGCTTTCTTCTCGAGGTAGTTTCGCCACATTTTTTATTCATCACATATCAGCGGCATTAATCGGGGTTGGTTTCATCGTGATTCTCATTTCAATCTTTCACAGGTGGAGACCCAAACTGAACAGGTATGAGGATTAAGATTTGACCGAGGGACGAGAAAGAATTATTCTTATTAAAAACATGAGGTCCGTCGTTAAGATTTTAATATTAAAACATAACCTGTGGAAATTAATTAATGTCTGTTTATAAATTGCCCACTCAACCAGAATCGTCATTCCGGTGAAAGCCGGAATCCAGTACTTTCAAGACCTTCTGGATGCCGGATCAAGTCCGGCATGACGGAAAGGGCTATTTATGGACAGACACTAATTGATCGGGTTAAAAGATTTCATAGAGGAAAAGGATGAGCATCCTGTCCGATCTAAAAATGTACACTCGTTTCATCTGGGGACTGAAGGGTTTTCTTCGTCATACGATCACTCTTGAAGAAGCGAAAGAGATTGTAAAAAAGCGTCTCGAAAAACGTGAAATGAATTTCATCCGCTTGGTCAGAAAAGGAATTTTCGGTTATCCCAAAAGTCCCTATCTCCCTTTGATGAAATTGGCCCGATGCGAGATGGGTGACATTGAGAACATGGTGAGGGAAAGAGGTCTTGAAAAAACCCTTCAGTCGTTAAGAGAAGCGGGGGTGTATGTCACTTTTGAGGAGTTTAAGGGGCGAGAGCCAATGGTGCGGGGTGAGAAGGCAATTTCAGTGGAGGCTCAGGATTTTGATAATCCTTATTTGAGTCACTATTATGAGGCGAGTTCAAGCGGAACCACAGGAGCGGGTTCACGGGTCGCCATCGACTTGGATCACCTAACAGCCATAACACCTGACATTATGTTATCTAACAATGCCCATGGTGTGCTCTATCTTCCGACCTGTATTTGGTATGGCATTCTTCCCGATAGTACGGGAATTGGAAATCTCTTGCGAGGTGCCTTCTTCAAAAATGTCCCACAAAAGTGGTTTTCCTATATTACTAAGAAAAATTTCAGGCCAGCTTTAAAAAATCAAATCGCCACTTATTACACTCTTCTGACCGGACGCCTTTTTGGACTTCCCTTCCCATGGCCTCAACCATTGACCTTGGATCAAGCCGCCCTCGTTGCTCACTGGGCGAAAAACACCCTCATCACTCGTGGACCATGCTTGATCCGTGGTCACGTCAGTATGATTGTCAGAGTCTGTCTAGCTGCTCAAGAAGAAGGGATTGACCTCACAGGGGTCACCTTTGTCATTGGTGGAGAACCGCCAACCCCTGCCAAGGTGTGCGAGATCACAAAGACGGGTGCACGTTTCGCTCCTTCCTATTGGTTTATTGAAGCAGGCCCGGTCGGTTTTGGTTGTGCCAATCCTACGGACTGTAATGACCTGCATTTCTTTAAAGACCGCCTTGCCCTTATTCAATATCCGATCCAGGTCCCGGGTTTCAAAGTCAAGGTCAATGCGTTTTGCTATACCTCTTTGTTGCCTTCCACTCCTAAGATCATCTTGAATGTGGAGA
>DCUS01000175.1 GCA_002327885.1 Syntrophaceae bacterium UBA2208 | reverse complement strand
TCTCCACATTCAAGATGATCTTAGGGGTGGAGGGCAACAAAGAGGTAAAGTAAAACGCATTGATCTTGATTTCGAAACCCGGGACCCGGATCGGATATTGGATGAGGGCAAGGCGGTCTTTAAAGAAGTGTAGGTCATTACAGTCGACAGGGGAAGCACAACCAAACCCAACAGGACCTGCTTCGACAAAAAAATAGGCAGGGACAAATCGTGCACCGGTCTTTGTAATTTCGTCCACCTTGGCGGAGGTGGGAGGTTCTCCCCCGCTGACAAAGGTGACCCCAGTGAGATCGATCCCTTCTTCCTGAGCAGCCAGACAGACTCTTACAATCATACTGACGTGACCACGGATCAAGCATGGTCCACGAGCCGTGAGAGTGTTTTTCCCCCAATGAGCAACGAGGGCGGCCTGATCTATGGTCAACGGCTCGGGCCATGGGAAGGGAAGTCCAAAAAGACGTCCCATCAGAATTGTGTATTGAGTGGCGATCCGATTTTTCAAAGCGGGCTTGAAATTTTCCTTGGTAATAGGGGAGAACCACTTGCAGGGGACATTTTTAAAAAGAGCTCCTCGAAGGATGTTTTCCATTCCTGTGCTGTCAGGAAGAACTCCGTACCATAAGCACGTGGGTAGATTGAGCACCCCATGAGCAGTATAAGTTAGAATGATGTTAGGGGTCACGGCAGCAAGGTGTTCCAGGTCCATGGCAACCCGTGAACCTGCTCCGGTGGTTCCGCTTGAACTCGCCTCATAGTAATGACTCAAATAAGGATTATCAAAATCCTTCGCCTCTACGGGAATCGTCTTTCCACCCCGCACCATTGGCTCTCGCCCCTTAAACTCCTCAAAGGTAATGTAAACACCAGCCTCCCGTAAAGCATGAAGCGCGCCTTCCAGCCCTTTNNTTTTGGGATAGCCGAAAATTCCTCGCCTCACCAGACGGAGGAAATTGGCCTCCCTTTCTTCCATCCGTTTCTTAACGATCGCTTTGGCTTCTTCGAGAGTCAGAGTCTGTTTTAAAAAGCCTCTCAACCCCCAGATGAAACGGCTGTACATTTTTAGATCAGATAGAATAGACATATACTGAAACTCTCTCTGGTAATGTGTTACCTTATACTCATTCTGATTGAATATTTCCGAAAAAACATTTTAAAGTTGGTTGAGAGTCAAGTCAAGGAAAGTTCTAATTATTTTGTTACCGGACATAAAACCTTATTTGCGTAATCGATAAAGCTGGGGTCCCAAAGCTGTTTGGGAAGAACCTCTTTGTCAAGCAACCCTCTTTTTAAAGCCCATTTCTGAAAATCAAGGATGCTTTCCAAATTTATTTGCCCATCATTACGGATAGATGGCCAGCACGTTTTTTTTAAAAGTTCTTTGTCTAAACCGGTATGTTTAGCAATAATTTCAATATTTCTTTCTGTTTTGCCCTGGTTGTATTGCCGGACTGCTTTGAGATGGGCAATCATGAAGCGTTTTCCAGCCTCGGGATTTTTTTCGAGAAGGGAGGGACCAAACAGGATGATTGCATATTGGAAGCCTGGAATCACTCTCTCGGCTTGCATCCAAAGAACTGCGTGCCCTCTCTGTAATCCTCGAGTGATCCATGGTTCCACCGTGACCACAACATCTATCGTCCCGTTCTTGAGGGCATCTGACATCACCGGGGTGGGAACATCAATGATCACAATATCATTGAGCGACAAACCCGCCGTGTTGAGCAATTTCTCCATGTAATAGGCCTCCACAGATACTGGGTTGAAGGCGATCCGTCGATTACGCAAATCGACCGGACCCTTTAGTTTTCCTTCCTCAATCAAGGACCGTCTGGCTATCAATGCACTATAAGCGCAGCCTGTTGGAGGGAGATAGCCTTTTTCAGCTACACACCTGATCTTAGCCCCCCGCGCCATAGCATTCAGAAAATTGGTGGTCGTTGATCCATACCATACGTCCAATTCACCCTGAGTTAGGGTTGGAATAGCATCTCCGGATCTAATCATTTTGATGAACTTGATTTGAATGCCTTGCTCGGCAAAAAAACCTTCCTCTTCGCCGATGAAAAAAGGAGCAGATCCAATAAAGGGGACGAGTAATACTTTCAGCGTGGTTGGCTCTGACCGAGATTGCCCTTCCCCCGAGGCAGCGCAGATCTGAATTAGAATGAGAGTAAGAAAAACGAATAAAATGTATTTTCGAAAATTGTGAATCAACTTTTTCCCTCCTTTTAACGCTTAGTTCCTCGTTCGAGATGAAGAGGCATGAGCTTGCCCCGAGCAGTCCAGATGGGTTCCATCCGCTTTATCCGTAAAGTCTTCGCTTGCCCCCAGAAGGCTCGCGCCAGGTTGGCCGCCGTGCTACTTTGCTCCATTGCGCCTAAAATGGCCTCAATGACCTTTGATTCATCTGCAATTGGAACCCTTGGACTCACCGACAGGCTTAGTCGGGTGAATCCATTTTCATCCTCCTCTTCGATCAATTGATAATCAAGTGGGCTTCCGCCAAAGCGAGATGGCAACACCTCCTCAAGGATACGGATCATTTCACTTCCGATTAGAGTAACCCCTTCACTCGTCAGCTTACGAAAGCTTTGGATGTGGCGGATATGATCCGTGAAACCATAGGCTTCCAATGGGCAACCACAGGATCGCTTCTCGACAATTCCGTAATCGTCACTTTCTACATTTAACATAAGCTTGGGTGCTGTTAGGAGGAGGGTTGTAAAGTGGAAGGCATTGACGATGACCTCTGAACCAGGCACCTCACGTGGATATTGAATAAGGGCCAAAGCGTCTTTGTATAGGTGGATATCATTACAGTCAGCCGGCTGTGCACAGCCTGTTCCAACGTAGAGAGTTTCAACGGTAGTATAGTTAGGCACATAACACGCCCCCATGGAGTTAATCATGCTTAGCTTGGTTGGGGTAGGGGGCTCTCCTGCCCCTGTAAAAGTAGTTCCCTTAAGGTTTAACCCTTCCTCACGCGCTGCAATGCATACTCGTAATGCAAGGCTGACGTTAGTACCTACCACACACGCACTGTGGGTTTTTAAAGTTTCAGCTATCCAGTGAGCCACAATCATCGAGTGATCCAAGGGTACAGGTTCAGGCCGTGGCAGAGGTACCCCAAAAAGACGTCCCATCATGAGTGTGGTTTGGGTGGCAAGACGGTGTTTAAGAGGGGGGTTGAATTCTTGACTTGTAATGGGTGTAAACCATTTGTCAGGAATATTACCATATCGAACAAGTATTAGAGCAGCGATCAAACCAGTACTATCTGGCAGGATTCCTCGCCAGATTGCTGTTGGTTTATTGAGGATACCGTGGGCACTGCGGCCCAGCATAATATCTGGAGCTCGGTCAGCGATATAATCCAAGTCCATGTCAACCCGTGTGCCGGCCCCTGTCGTTCCACCTGTTTCACCCCGGAAGTAATTGCTAAGGAAGGGATTATCAAAATCGTGAATCTTTGTGGGGATAACTTTGTTATCACGCACTATTGGCTCTCGCCCCTTAAACTCCTCAAAGGTAATGTAAACACCAGCCTCCCGTAAAGCTTGAAGCGCGCCTTCCAGCCCTTTATCCCTGACCATATTTTCAATATCCCCCATCTCGCACTGGGCTAACTTCAACAAAGGGAGATAGGGACTTTTGGGATAGCCGAAAATTCCTCGCCTCACCAGGCGGAGGAAATTGGCCTCCCTTTCTTCCATCCGTTTCTTAACGATCGCTTTGGCTTCTTCGAGAGTCAGAGTGTGTTTTAAAAAACCTCTCAACCCCCAGATGAAACGGCTGTACATTTTTAGATCGGAGAGGATGGTCAAAGCTCTAAGATACCTTTCAAAATAAACTTAAACCGCATTATAAGGTTCTATCTGGCTGCCGGTAGGCAAGGAATACCTCTCGATAGGTCTGTTTGATGATTATCATCTGAAAGGTCTATTCGATGTATCCCAGACCTCTCAGGCGCTCTTCGATCTTATGCGTTTCCTCCGCATCCAGCTCTCCAGCGGATGTCTCCCATCGGATATCCGCCGGTTCGCCATACTGGATGGGATGGCGGTTGAGATGATCCTCCGTGAAGATTTCGGTTAAGACTTTTCCATCCACATCCTTAGGAATTGGATGATGTTGCAGATAGAGAATCGTCGGAGCGATATCATAAAGGGTGGCATTCGACACCGTTGCCCCCTTTTTGATGTGCGGGCCGCAGGCAATGAAAATTCCGTAGGGGCGATGGTCCCCTGTCCAGCGTTCACCGGCATCGACTCTTTTCAGGGGATGAATGGTGACAGGTTCTTTTCCAGCATGATAAGATATGGAGTTCCGAACCGCCTCAAAATTCCATTCGATTACCAGGTCCGGTGCTTTCTCCAGATAAGGGCCATGGAAAATGTCTTCACGCAGATGGACTGCCTTAATGATCTGACGTTTGGAAACAGGATCTTTGATGTTCAAAAGAATATCCTGAATCTGCTTTCGCAAGGGATCGTAGTCCTCCGCCAAGACGATACCCTCTGGTTCTCGGCCCTTGAGATTAATGGCGAGGGTTCCCATATGAGGACTGTAAAAGACTTTCGTGAGTGACCAATCAATGCTTGACAATTCATGCTCATGAATGGCGCGACTGTGTAGTCCGGAAAAGGTCCTGGCTAAAGATTTTTGGAGTGATAAAGGAATCGTTTTTCGGCCGTAGACCAATACGCGTTGAAGGAGCTTATTGGTCAGGCGGCCTGGACCTGACCGGTACCCCGTCAGTCCCAGATGGGCAAAGAGCTGATTGAGGCAACGTCTGGCCAAGCGTAAAGGTCCAAACCCATGGTCGGAAATAATCAAGACCGTCGTGTTTTCATCGATAAGCTCGAGTGCCTTACTGAGAAACGAATCAATCTGCTGGTAGATGCTGAAGATAGGTGTCCAATCGGGTTGATCGAAGGGGACCCCATCAGCAGGCCAACAAAAATGCTGAACCCTATCCGTAACCACCAGGACAGCCATCAGCGTATCCCATGGGCGGGTCTTCATGAGGTGGAGAATGGCACGTGAGTGGCTGTCCATCATCCTTTGAATTGGCCGTGGGACCTGATGTGGATCTCCACCGTCTAATAAGGATAGTCTTGGCACGTCAATGACATAATCAATGCCCTGATTTTGCAGCTCATTGAGTAACTCCGAAGGGTGAGCGAAGCCGGGGCTACGGAGGTCAGGAGTATCCATTCCACTCAACATGAACCCATTGATCGGGTCGGCGGGGTAGGTGATCGGAACATTCATCACTCCCACATACTTTCCTGCCTTACTCAAAAAACGCCAGAAAGGATCTTTCTTGCGATCCGCCGCCGTGCTCGGGTGCCATTTCGCTCCAGCTTGCGGGAGCGCATCAACAAAATTGAAGACACTGTGCTGGCCAGGATTATAGCCGGTGACGATTGAACTCCAGGCAGCGGCACTGCTCAGGTTAGGCCAGGCTTTCAGAGGAGCATGGACGCCCCGGGCCATCAGCTTTGATAAGGTAGGGAGATATCCGGATTGGACCCAGGGGTGAATCAGGTCAAAGGTCGCTCCATCGAGTCCAATAATCAGGGTGCGTTGTTTATTCATTTGGAAAGATTTATCTTAACCTCAGGTCAACAATCTTATTATAGATCCAGCCGATGGCTGTTCCACACAAGGTCCCAAGGGCAAAGCCGTACAGAAAGCCGATGATGCTTCCTAAAAATGAGACCCGGTAACCGATAAAGAATT
>DCUS01000129.1:1067-3655 GCA_002327885.1 Syntrophaceae bacterium UBA2208 | reverse complement strand
AGATCAAAGATTCCGGGGCAAAAAATGTAATAACGTTTGATGTGTTTTACCAGTTGTACTTTGCCAAGCTAAAAGAGGAGCTAGGCATAGAGAACGTTATTGTAACCAACCTGAAAGACTTTGCCTCTCCCGACACTAATGCTGAGGCTCTGGGAATATTAAAACTTTTCTGGGATGCTCAAAAAGCCAAGATCAAGGGGACAGTTGATCTTTTTGATTCCATAGAAAGATACAAGCCAACTGATGTTGAAGTAGCGTGCAATCCCAAAGAAGACATGGCACTTCTTTTGTATACCTCTGGGACCACAGCACCGGAACCAAAAGGCGTTATTATAACTAATTTTAACCTTGTTTTTAACGCATTGAGCCATACACATCAGTTAAAAAAATCCTGGGAGAAGAGGGCGGTAAATTTCTCCATTATGCCCATGTTCCACACAGCAGGCTATTTTCTGTATACAATACCCACATTCTATCAGGGAGGGACAGTAATTCCGATACCCATCTTTTCACCCGATGAGGCGTTGAGGATAATAAAAGATCGCAAGGTAAATGTGATTTTTGGTCCACCGACGCTATATATTGCATTGATGCAACATCCAAAGATATCTGACTATGACCTGAGCAGCCTTGAGTTGTCAGTTGGTTGTGGAGCGCCTGTACCGGTAGCAATTCAGGAACAGTGGAAAAAACTTACAGGCCTGACTTTAACCAACGGATGGGGGATGACTGAAACGAATAGTGGCGGTATTATGTCTATACCGGGTATAAAGGAAAAGCTTGATTCAATAGGGATACCTATAGCAAGTGAAGTTAAAATTGTTGATAAGGATCTTAAAGTTGTTCCGAGGGGGCAGGCAGGTGAGGCCTTATACAGGGGTTTTCAGGTTGCAAAGGGTTATTTAAACAAACCGGAACAAACCAAAGAAGTCTTTCTGGAAGATGGCTGGATGAGAACAGGGGATACGATGTATATTGATGAAGAGGACTTTGTCCACTTTGTCGACAGGGAAAAGGACCTGATCGTGGCATCCGGCTATAATGTGGCGCCTGTTGAAGTGGAGGGTGTTATCTATGAGCATCCTGCAGTTCTGGAGGCAGCGGTTGTTGGCATTCCTCATAAATACCGGGGTGAAACGGTCAAAGCCTTTATCTCTTTGAAGGAAACATATAAAGGAAAAGTTACAGAACAAGAGATCATAAATTTCTGTAAAGATAAACTGGCTACATTCAAGGTCCCGAAAGAAGTTGAATTTATAGATGAAATACCGAAGAATGTGGTTGGGAAGCTGGTGAGGAGGATATTGAGGGAACGGGAAGTAGAGAAAACAAAAGGGCAGAAAAAATAGAAATTAGCAAAAACCCTGCAGTGCCGAGGGAACAGTGACTTGCGGGGGTTCTTAAATTTAAGGGAGAGGAGACGGATGGCATGTATCCAGAGTTTACGGAAGAGCAGAAGATGCTCAGGGAGACTATTAAAAATTTTGCAGAAAAAGAAGTGGCCCCTTTGGCCTATGAAATCGACAGAGATGAGAGATTTCCTAAAGAGAGTTTTAAAAAACTGGGTGATCTGGGTGTGCTTGGCATTACCGCGCCTGTGGAGTATGGCGGTGCAGGGGCAGGTTATACCGAGATGTGCATTATAGGTGAGGAGCTTGCGGTTGTCTGCTGTTCAACTGCTGCAACATGGGGAGACCATACAGATCTGTGCATTGATAATATACGAAGAAATGCAAACGAAGAGCAAAAGAAGAAGTATCTGCCCCCTCTTTGTGACGGCAGTAAGATAGGCGGCCTTGCCATGACAGAGCCTGGCGCCGGTTCTGATGTTCTTGGGTCCATGAGACTTCGAGCTGACAGGAAGGGTGATTATTATATACTCAACGGAACAAAGACCTTCATCACAAACGGTCCCGTTGGAGACGTCTTTGTTGTCTATGCAAAGACGGACATGGGAAAGGGTCCCCATGGTGTCTCTGCGTTTATTGTTGAGAAGGAATTTCCCGGTTTTTCAAGAGGAAAGCAGTTTGAGAAAATGGGATGGCGCGGTTCTCCCACAGGTGAGTTGATTTTTGAGGACTGTAAAGTGCCGGCAGAGAATCTAATGGGAAAGGAAAATGAGGGTGCCAGGATTCTGATGAGCGGTCTGAATACGGAAAGAACGTCTCTTGCCGCCCTGTCCCTGGGGATATCAAGAGGCGCCTATGAATTTTCGCTGAAATATGCAAAGGAGCGAGTTCAGTTTGGGAAACCGATTGCTTCTTTTCAGTTGATTCAGTCGAAACTTGTGGACATGGCAATGGAGATAGAGCTGTCGCGCCTCATTACGTATAAGTGTGCGGCGATGGCCGACAAGGGTCTGGTTGAGGAGATGAACCTGATGGCATCCTATGCAAAGCTTTATACTGCGGGTGTCGGTATGAGAATTACTACAGAAGCGGTTCAGATTCTGGGTGGTTATGGATATCTAAAGGAGTTTCCTGTTGAAAGGATGATGCGCGATGCGAAACTGCAGCAGATAGGTGGCGGGACGGATGAAATTCAGCGTCTGATTATTGCGAGAGAACTGTTACAAGATTAGATTTAAC
>DCUS01000129.1:0-1037 GCA_002327885.1 Syntrophaceae bacterium UBA2208 | reverse complement strand
AAGGAGGAAAGATTTTATGCGAAAAGTTGGAATTGTAGATGTTGCTCTAAGTCCAGGCGTTGGTTCGTCCTTGAGTTTGATGGAGTTTACCTACAAACCGGTGAAAGAAGTTCTCGACAAGGTGGGTATCAAAAGGAATGAAGTGGACGCTTATGTAATGGCATCATCGGATGTTTTTCATTCCGGTTTGTCGTGTGCCAATTCCTTTGATATCGACGCGACCGGCGCATTCATGAAACCGATGGCAAGAGAAGAAGGGGATTCCATAAAGGCATTTATTTACGCCAGTCTGCGTATCATGTCAGGAATATATGACACGGTAATGGTTGTGACTCTCATCAAGGGATCCGAGCATCCGGATAATGACACATTGACAAGTTGTTTCGCTGATCCATTTTACACAAGGCCGCTTGGCATTCAGGAAACTACAGCCGCGGCCATGCAAAAGAGACTTTATCAGAAGCGGTATGGAATTACAGATGAGCAATGTGCCAAGGTAGTGGTAAAAAATCTGGGCAATGCCTTAAGGAACCAGAATGCCCATATCAAAAAGAGGGTAACTGTTGAGGATGTCCTTAACTCGAAAAAGATTTGCCATCCTTTAAGGGCCATGGAGTGTGCTCCGAAATCGGATGGTGTTTGTGCTATGCTTCTTGCATCGGAAGAAAAAGCCAGGGAGTTGACGGACAAGCCGGTTTGGCTGAGGGGTTTTGGCTCTTCTATGGATACCTTCTATCTTGGAGACAGGGATCTGCTGAATACTCAACTGAAGAATGCGGCGTCAATGGCTTACAAGATGGCCGGCATTAAAAACCCGGCGAAAGAAATCGATATGGCGGAAATAAGTGAACCATACGCCTTTCAGGAGCTCTTGCGATGCGAGGAGCTGGGATTATGCAGTCAGGGACAGGGTGGCAGTTTCATTGATAGCGGCGCCACTCAGATGACAGGTTCTCTTCCCGTAAATCCATCCGGCGGCGTTTTGGCGATGAACCCCTATGTGCCGAGAGGTCTTTACCGTGTTGCCGAGTCCGCTT
>DCUS01000061.1:17074-19877 GCA_002327885.1 Syntrophaceae bacterium UBA2208 | reverse complement strand
AAAAGAGGGGGGCAAAAATCTATGCCGAGATGGCTGGCGCAGGGCTTTCGGGAAGCACAGACGGACTTCTTCGTTATGATTTAAACGGTGATTCGATGGCTAAAGCGATGTCTTTAGCTGTGAAGGACCTTCAGGCCGTGGATTACATTTCAGCCGCTGCCAATTCCACTCCTGATCTGGATCGAGGAGAGGCGTTAGCAATGAAAAAGGTTTTCGGAGAAAGGGCAAAAGAGATCTCCGTGAGCAGCCTCAAATCATTGATCGGGGAGTTTGATGGTTCCGGGGGAATCAGGGCATGCGCTTTGGCATTGAGCCTCCATCAGGGGATGATTCCTCCCACGATCGGAACCAAACATCTCGATCCACAATGTGATGTGAATGTTGTTCTCGGTCCCTCTAAAAAGAGGAAAATCAGGTCTGCAATCCTAAATGGGTGCTCCAACGGCGGATCGAATATCTCTTTGTGGATCAAGCAGCCCCCTTCTTCTTGAGCCCTTCCGGTTCCCGGGGTAACCGCGCCTCGCGTGGCAACTTGTACGTGTTCCAATTGGAAAGGACTTCGAACCAGAGCCTCACTATTTGGTGTGTGATGAATCGATGGCTTTTATGCCAGTTGAAGAGGTTCATCGTCCTGCACCCGAGCCTCATCTTCATCAGGTAATGGCCCGGGCCGAAATAGAGGCGGGTTATACCTGCCGTGATGGCTTCATCGATAGATGAGTAGTATCCCAAATTGAAATATGTCATGTCATTTTCACACTTTTCATGGTCAATGCCTAACAGCAGCCCATGTGACGTTCTTTTGTACCTGCACTCCACGACCACGCCCGTGATATCACCAGCCTTACGTGATATGCGCAGCGGAGCGTTTTGTCCGAGGTTACGCTTCAGTTCAGAAAAGAAATTCTTACTGAAGCAGAAGGGTAGGTTTAAGTGCTTGCGATAATTCATGCTCATTAGTTCATGAAGACGCTCCGCACACTCCCCGGTCTCCTCCAGAGTCGATACAATCGTTCCACTCTTCCGGTTCCTGTTAATCTGTTTTCGTATGTTATTCCTCGCATTCTGACTGAGGTGCCTTGAGTATTCGTCAAAAGAGGACCAGCGAAGATCGAGATAGGTCATGGGGACATTTCGGGAACGACAATAGCCGCGCCGGAGCAAGACTGCGGCTAAATCCTGGTCTTCTTGGGGAACGTCGACGAAATTAAGAGGTAATCCTTTTCGGTTTGCTTCCCCCTCCACCACGTCGAGAAGTTTATTCATTATAGCTTGTTTGCGTTCAGGATGAGCTCCAGGCTCAACAGCGAGATGGTCGCCGCCCCCCCAGAGTGTTCCACACACCAATGTTGGCATAAATGAGATCCCGAATCGCAATGCCAATGATTTCACCCTGCCGAATAAACGATCGTCCAGATCCTCGACCGTGCCGGTTTTGGAAAAGATGTAGCACACAGTAGCTCCAACAGTCCTTCCTTCCTCCCTGACCAACACATACAGAGGACGTATATCCCCGATGAACGTGGTCTCCACTGTCTGCAGCCAACCGTGCGTTGCGAAGACATTGGCGGTGATCAGTCGGTCCCACTCCTCCTGCGGTATCTCGGAAATTTCGGGAAAGACGTCTATCGTCTGCATTTTTCAGAAGGCTAAAACTTTGCAGAAATTATGCTCTGGCAAGGATTGTTAATCACATCGAGGTCGTTGGCAATTTGGTCCGAAATGCCACTTCCTGAAGAATGTGACATGCCAACCCGAGTTTAAAATTTCTGCGCCGAGTTTTAGCTTAAACCGAAGCGCAGGGGCATTGAAGCGCTCGGTAATGCTGTACAATTTGGTTCGGCCCATCCGGGCTAATTCCTCGTATAGGCGATAACGGAGCGCCGGCGCCAACCCCTGACCCCTTAATTCGGGCGCGGTATACGCATCAAAGAGATAGGCCTCATCTTTGTTGAGCGGGAATGAAACGCCTTCGGACTTGCACCGGATCAAGTTACACCATGTGAACGCCACCAGACGGCCATCGCATTTTGCTCCGAGACAGAGGTGTTCATCTTGCAGTCGGTTCAGTAATTCCTCGTAGCTTACCGGCCGATACGGGATTTGCGCCATCTCCGCTATATCCTTCGCTTCCAGAAAACCGACTTCATAACCCTTCAGACCATCCTGTTGTTGCCGGGGAATGCTTCCGGTGATTCCTTCCCGGATAAGGTAAATCAGGAAGATATGGATTCCCAACTTGTCGAGACCATCGACGAAAATACGGGGTAGGGGACTGTAACGAACTTTGTCCCGGAGGTGTATGAGATAGCTCATTCCTTTTTAACCTGTATTAGCCTGATACGACACAGAGAAGCTCCCTGGCCTCCCGCCCTGTGTAAGGCATGCGACCTAAGGCATAGGCAATAGAGAGGACCCTCTCTACAAGCTCCCTGTTGGTGACCAACCTTGTTCTTTCGTCGTCAAACCAGATGTTGTCCTCCAAGCCGACTCGGACCCCACCCCCGGCCACAAGCGAAGCCGCATTCATGGGAAGCTGGAACCGACCAACACCGCCGACCGACCAGATGGAGTCCGATGGCAGTTCGTTGATCATAAGTCCCAGATTGAGGAGATTGGCCTGAGCGCAGGCGATGTTGCCCAGAATCAGATTGAAATAGTAAGGGGGATGAATTAATTCTTTCTCAATCAGATACTTCGCATAATTGATCATGCCCACATCAAATGCTTCCAATTCGGGTCTGATTCCTCTCTCTAACATCTCTTTGGCAAGGGCCTGTATCATCTGGGGAGTACTGATACT